>CATKHE010000148.1 GCA_949747935.1 uncultured Eubacteriales bacterium | reverse complement strand
CCGGAACATTGAGGAGTTCATGAAGATCATCAACATGACCGTCCAGGAACACCCCATCCTGGTGGACAAGTACCTCATGGGCCGGGAGCTGGAGGTGGACGGCGTGTTCGACGGGGAGGACATTCTCATCCCCGGCATCATGGAGCACGTGGAGCGGGCCGGGGTTCACTCCGGGGACTCCATCGCCGTCTATCCCCCCCTCCACCTGGAGGACAAGCACCGGGAGCTGATTTTACAGCACACCCGGAACATGGCCAAGCACCTGGGCGTGATCGGCCTGATTAACGCCCAGTATATCCTGTACAACGACGATATTTACGTCATCGAGGTCAATCCCCGGTCCTCCCGGACCATCCCCTATATTTCCAAGGTCACCGGCGTGCCCATCATAGACCTTGCCACCCGGGTCATGCTGGGGGAGAAGCTGAAGGATATGGAGTACGGCACCGGCATCTACCGGGAGGCCGACTACTTCGCCGTCAAGGCCCCGGTATTCTCCTTCGAGAAGCTCACCGACGTGGATACCGGCCTGGGCCCGGAGATGAAGTCCACCGGCGAGGTGCTGGGCCTGGCTGAGACCTACCCACAGGCACTGCTCAAGGCCTTCAAGGGCTCAGGCATGCGGGCCCCGAAGAGAGGCGGCCGGGTCATCATCACCGTAAAGGACGAGGACAAGGAGGAGAGCGTCTCCATCGCCCGGGGCTTCGAGGAGATGGGGGTGGAGCTGTACGCCACCGCCGGCACCTGTCAGGTGCTCCAGGAGGCGGGCATCGCGTGCAAGAGCGTCAACCGGGTGTCCCAGGCCCATCCCAATATCCTGGACATGATCGCCTCGGGCACGGTGGACCTGATCATCAACACCCCCACCCGGGGAAGAAAGCACGACTCCGACGGCTTCCGCATCCGCCGCTCCGCCGTAGAGCACGGCGTGGGCTGTGTCACCTCGGTGGACACCGCCCGGGCCCTGCTCACCGTCCGGCAGCGCAGCCGCAGCGAGGACCTGACCCCCATCGACATCACAACGATCTGATAAAAGGAGGGGCATGACCCAGGTCATGCCCCTCCCTTTTCAATAGTTTTTCACAATGATGTGCATTTTGTCGTAACGGAAGCGGTTCCTGATATTTACTGCGTAATTCTTGTGGTACTCGCCGCACACGGCGTCCCCATACAGCTCCTCCGTAAGGGGCGTCTTTCCAATCACCATCAGCGCCCGGCAGGACAGATTCCGGAAGTCTGCCGCCAGACGGCGGTGCTCCCCCTCGTCAAATCCGCTGGTCCGGTCGGTATTCCCATAGTCGTTGAACACACAGTCATAGGGCGGATCAAGAAAGATGAAGTCCCGCTCCCCCGCCAGCTCAAAAATCCGGCTGTAATCCACGCTGTACAGCTCCGCGCCCTGGAGCAGCTCGCTGTGCCGGCGGCTGATCAACCCGGTGTTGAAATTGGGATACCGGCCAAAGGGGACATTGTACTCCCCCCTTCTGTTGTAGCGTATCATTCCGGAATAGGCCGTTTTATTGATAAAGAAGTATAAAACGCCGTCCAGATAGACATCATCCGGGTGGTTGAACCGCTCCCGCATGTCGTAGTAGAACGCCTCGTTGGCGTTGGGAACCCGCCGCTCCGGGGCTTCCGCCTTCAGTCTCCGGAAGGCGGCCTGATTGGCCTCATACTGTCTCTGGAGGGTGTCCAGCTCCTCCCGCATCCTGGGATAGCAGTCCCTCAGCTGCCGGTAAAAGGTCATCAGGCGGCCGTTGACGTCGTTGAGGATGGCCCGCTCCGGCTCCAGGTGAAAGTAGACCGCGCCGCCGCCGAAAAACGGCTCTATGTAGCGGTCAAAGTCCTCCGGAATGTACCGGGAAAAATGGGGAAGCTCCCGCGACTTCCCGCCTCGATATTTCAAAACAGGATTCATCGCCCCGCATTTTCCTCCGTTCTCTTGTCAGCCCCTCCCCGCCGTCTGCCGGCAGGGAGGGGCTGAAGCTCTCAGTTCAGCATATTTTTCAGTGTCTCCAGCAGCTTGTCGATGTTGATCGGCTTGGCGATGTGCCCATCCATGCCGGCGTGGAGCGCCTCCTGCTTATCCTCCTCAAAGGCGTTGGCCGTCATGGCCAGAATGGGAATCCGGGCCAGGCGCTCGTCCTTCAGCTGACGGATCAGCCTGGTGGCCTCATAGCCGTTCATCACCGGCATCTGAACATCCATCAGCACCAGCTGATAATAATCCGGCGCGGACCCACTCACCCGCTCCACAGCCTCCCGGCCATTCTCCGCCGTCTCAACCGTAAAGCCGGCCTCCTCCAAAATGACGGAGGCAATCTCCTGATTCAGCTCATTGTCCTCCACCAGGAGGATCCGTCCCGTCCGGGTCAGCATCGGCCGGAGGGAGCCGTTCTCCTCCTGCTCCTCCGCGCCGATCACGGACAGGAGACAGCTGCGCAGCTCAGACAAAAACAGGGGCTTTCCGCAGAAGGCGGTGATCCCCGCCTCCCTGGCCTCCTCCTCGATATCCGACCAGTCGTAGGCCGTGAGGACAATGATGGGCACCTGATCGCCGATCTCCTTGCGAATGCGGCGGGCCACCTCTATGCCGTTCATGTCGGGAAGCAGCCAGTCGATGATGTATACGCTGTAATCGTCCTCCCGCATCACTGCCTGACGGGTGCGCAGCACCGCCTCCTTGCCGGACAGGGTCCACTCCGCCCGCATTCCGATCTGCTGGAGCATACAGGACACACTGTCACAGGTGTTGAAGTCGTCATCCACCACCAGAGCCCGGCAGCCCTTCAGCTCCGGGATGGCCTGTGGCTTCTTCTCCTCGCTGCACAGCCGGAAGGTGATGGCGACGGTAAATTCCGTTCCGACGCCCTGCTTGCTTCTCACCGTAATAGAGCCGTTCATCATATCCACAATGTTTTTGGTGATGGCCATCCCCAGTCCGGTGCCCTGAATGCCGCTGGTCGTGGAATTGCGCTCCCGCTCGAAGGGCTCAAAGATATGGGAAACAAACTCCTCGCTCATGCCAATGCCGGTGTCTTTCACGCAGAACTCATACTTGGCCAGCCCCTCCGGAGCGCCCGGCCGTTCCGTCACCCGGATGCTGATTACGCCGCCGGCCGGGGTATATTTAATGGAATTGCTCAGCAGGTTGAGCAGAATCTGATTCAGGCGCAGACGGTCACAGTAGATGTCCTCATTCATTACATCCACTGCGTCCATATACAGCTCCAGCTGCTTGGCATGGACGTCAGCCTGCACGATGTTGCGCAGGCCGTGGAGAATATCGGGCAGCGAGCTGGGCTTCTCCTCCAGCGACATCTTTCCGCTCTCAATGCGGCTCATGTCCAAGACATCGTTGATCAGGCTGAGCAGATGGTTGCTGGAGGTCATGATTTTCTTCAGATAGTTTTCCACTTGGTCCCGCTGGTCGATATGGGTGGTGGCCAGGGCGGTAAAGCCGATAATGGCGTTCATGGGTGTTCGGATATCGTGGGACATGTTGGACAGGAAAACACTTTTGGCCTTGTTGGCCCGGTTGGCCTGCATCAAGGCGTCCTCCAGCAGGTCCATCCGCTCCATCTCCCTGCGGGTGTCATCGTCCACATTGCGGAAGCCCAGCACAACATCCCGGCGGTTCTTCCACTCGCCGGCGCGGACCGCCTTCATCTGGAAGTATCGAATCTCCTCCCCGCAGAAGGTGCGGTAGGTCATCGAATATGTATTCCTCTGACTCAGCCGCTCGCGCAGGTCTTCCGGCGACACCGCCCGCCGCAGAATGTCCCGGTCGTCCACATAGACGCACCGGCCAATATAGCGCTCCAGACTTTCCCGAATGGAGGCTTCCCCCACAAAGATTTCATCCAGGATTCCATATTTACAGTCGTGAATCCGCAGAGGGCCCCCCGCGCCGGAATCCAGATCGAAGTAGCACACCAGGTTATAGTCCACGCTCAGCGCCTGTACCAGCTCCATCTGCCGCCGTTCGCTCTCCGCCCGCTCCTGCTGGTCCCGCAGCTTCTGCGCAGTGACATCCAGGAGAAACCGCTGATAAAATTTCTCACCGTTCTCCTCAATCAGCTTGATATTGCCCATTACATGCAGAATGTCCCCGCTCTTATGATGAACGCGGTATTCCACGCTGACATTATCCCCTACCTCGGCAATCGACTGAATGCACGCGTACAGCTTGGAGCGGTCCTCCTCCAGCACAGAGGAGGCGACAGTGTCAAAGCCGTCCGCCATCATCTCCTCGGCGGTCTCATAGCCCAAAATCCGCAGCGCCGCCCTGTTAATGCTGACAATGCGGGTTCCGTCCAGGGTGTGGCACATCACACCGCAGTCCATGGTGGTGAAGAGCATCTCCAGCATGTGATTCTTATCGACAATTTCCTTCTCATAGGCCCGCTCCTGCGTCACGTCGATGGCCACGCCCACCGTTCCCATCACGCTGCCGTCCAAATCATACAGCGGGGACTTGTAGGTGTCCAGCAGCCGGACTCCCGCTCCAGTCTGAACCGTCTCCAGGGAAACGGCGGTCTTTTTCGTCTCCATTACAATCCGCTCGGATTCAATACAGGCCGGGTCGTCCTGTTCCACATCCCAGATATAGGCGTGGCCCCGGCCCTGCACCTGCTCCTTTGTCTTGTTCACAGTGACGCAGAAGCTGTCATTCACCTTCTCATGAATGCCGTCCTTGTTCTTGAACCAAACCAGGCTGGGCGTGCTGTTGATGGTGGCCTCCAGATACTGACTGGTCTGCCAGAAATCCCGGCTCATTTTGCACGTCTCCTGCCAGCGCCGGAAGCGGAAAGTCAGCTCCTCCTCCCCCATCGGAAGCGTCCAGACATCCCGTATCTGCGGCAGGCAGCCTGACAGCAGGGGGATCTGCTCCCGCTCCGCCAGGACAATCAGCTCCGCCTCCCGCCGCATGTCCCGCACCAGCGCCGCCGCGGTCTCCGCCGCCGGCACGCCCCGCAGATCAGCCAGAATCACATCCGCCCGGGCCGTCTGCTCCCGCTCCGGCGCGCCGCTCTCCAGATAGGTGTGGACAAAGCTTTCCAGCGGCTCTGCCTGCTTTATGATCTCATACAATTCACGCTGATGCCCGACATAATAAAAATACATATGACAGCGATACATATATATTTCCTCCCCGTTTGCTGCGTCCTTTTCATTGTAACGGCCAAATGGTTCCCTGTCAACATGTTAGAGGATTTTTGCGCTGCCTCATCCCAGCCGCCGCTGAAGCTGTTCCGGGTTGTCGGAGTAATCCAGGGCGGTCTCCCGGGTGACCTCGCCCCCCCTGTACAGGGCCAGGATGGACTGATCCATGGAGATCATCCCCTCCCCGCCGCCGGACGCGATGACATTGTCGATCTGGTGGCTCTTGTTTTCCCGGACCAGGCTGCGGATGGCACTGTTCATATGCATGATCTCATAGGCGGGCACCACGCCCCCGTTTTTGTCAGGCAGCAGCTGCTGGGAGACCACCGTCCGCAGCACCATGGAAAGCTGGGCGCGCACCTGTCCCTGCTGTCCGCTGGGGAAGGAATCCACAATCCGGTCCACAGTGTTCACCGCGCCCTTGGTGTGGAGGGTGACGATGAGCAGGTGTCCGGTCTCCGCGGCGGTCATGGCGGTGTGGATGGTCTCCCGGTCCCGCATCTCCCCCAGGAGGATCACATCGGGGGCCTGACGCAGGCAGGCCCGCAGGGCGGACAGGTAGTCCTCGGTGTCGATGGCGATCTCCCGCTGGCTGACGATGCTCCTGGCGTTGCGGTGGAGGTACTCGATGGGGTCCTCCAACGTAATAATATGCCCGCTGCGGGTCTTGTTGATCTGGTCGATGATACAGGCCTGGGTGGTGGACTTTCCACTGCCCGCTGTCCCCGTGACCAACACCATGCCGTGGGTCAGCTCAGCCAGATTGATCACCTGCTCCGGAATGTGCAGGGTCCGCCAGTCCGGAATGCCGAAGGCCACCACCCGGACCACCGCCGCCATGGAGCCGCGCTGCCGGTAGGTGTTCACCCGGAATCGGGCCAGACCGCCCATGGAGAAGGAGAAGTCGTCGTCCCCGTCCCGCAGGAACTGCTCCGTGGGGCGGCCGGCCAGCTCGTAGAGCTGGGTAATCATCCGCTCCGTGTCGTTGGGCAGGACCCGCTCCTCCCCGATGGGGACCATCCGCTTGTCCAGCTTCTCACACACCGGACCGCCGGCCACAATAAACAGGTCAGAGGCGTTGTCCTCCACCGCCCGCTTCAAATAATCCAAAAGCTCCGCCATAACGTACTCCTTAAAAAATGAATTCTCCGTCCCAGAAGCCCGGGCCCTCGTCCGGCACCCACTCGTCCGTCTGGACCGCCTGCCAGCGCAGAATCCGGCAGAAATAGGGCCTACCCGGTTCCCGAAGGTCAGACCGCTGGATCTCCACCTGCAATTCCCGGTTTTCCGAGATGGGGACAGAATAGCGGTATGTATACTCAAGGCCGCTGAAGTCGGTGCCGGCCTCCCCCACGCCCTCCGGGACGTCGTCCTCCCATCGGATGCGGGCCAGGATCTCCTGGGCCTTGACGTCGGCGGCGTAGTAGTCCTGAACCGCCTTGGCCGCCGCGTCCCCCAGGCGGATGTCCGCCCGGACGGTGGACAGAGACAACAGGGCGAAGACCGTCAGGGCCAGCACGGCAAAGACCACCAGCAACGAGCTGCCCCCCAGGGCCGGCGGGGAAAAGCTCTCCTTTTTCCGCTCACCCATGGGCGTCCACCTCCTGCCACGCGATTTCAATGGTGAACAGGGACTCCATCGTCCCGTTGTTCCACACAAAGGCCTCCACGCCGGCCTTGCCCAGCCCCTCTATGCCGCTGTCAAGCTCCACCGCCCGCAGGGTATAGCGGCCGGACTGTGGCCGGCCGTCATAAGTAATGACATTCCAATCCTCATCGTAGGGAATGAAGAAACCGAAGCCGTCCCGCTGGCTGGGGGCCGCTCCCGCAACCCGTTCCAGCGCCGCTTCCAGGTCTCCGCCATTATGGCGGACAGCCTCCGCCACATTTTGACACAGCGTGGCCGCCCGGTCCCGGGCCTCGCTCCGCTTGGACATCTGGTCCGACTTCACAAAGGCCTGAAGGCACAGGGCGGCGGCCAAAGCGAAAACCAGCAGCATAACCATCTGCTCCATCATGGCCAAAGGCGCTTTGCTCCTCATGGCGCGCCCTCCTCTCCGCCCCGCAGGGACAGCAGCAGGGTTTCGGTCTTTCCCTCCGGCATGGTGACGTTGATGGCAAGCAGTCCGTCCTCCAGCTCGAATGACAGGTTCTCCGCCTCCATCAGGGGCTGTCCGTCCTCCGGACCGGGGCGCTCCTCCACGTAGCAGAACAGCTCCATCAGCCAGCCATCCCGGCAGTACAGCCAAGTGGGGTAGTCGCTGTCGGCGTTGAGAACCAGAGCGCCGCCGCCGAAGTCCTCCACCGCCACGCTGCCGGCGTAGTCGGCCTGACGCACCCGGGTAGCCAGATACTGCACGCAGGCGCGCCGGTCCCCCACCGCCCGGTCCCGCAGGGTCAGGCGGCGGTAGGCGTCCGCCCCAGTGAGCAGCACCGCCAGAATACAGGCGGCAAACACGCCGAAGAGCAGCAGGGCGGCCAGAGCGTCGGTATGATGTTGGATTGATTTTCGTCTCATGGCTTATGTACCAGCACCGTGATATCGGGCATCAGATTCTCGGCAAAGGCGGTGTAGACCACCGTGTACCGCTCCTCATCCACCTGAATCCCATAGTGTTCCTTCAGATAGTCCAGATTGGGGGGATAGACCCCCTCCACCGCATAGCAGGCCACACAGCCCCGGCGCAGGGCCTCCTCCAGCTGCCGCTGGTCCTCCTGGTCCCGGCCGCCGTCCAGGCTGTTCAGAGCGGTGGAGAAACACACCAGCACCGCCGCTGCGAACACCGGTGTAAGCAGTCCCCGCAGCAGGGGGCCCAAGGGTGATTTCCGTCTTCTCATGGCCCGTCACCCGATAGCCGACATGATGTGCATCAGGGGCAGCATGACCGACAGCAGGATCAGCCCCACCAGGATAGAGCACACCAGCACCAGGGCGGGCTCCACCCGGCTCACCCGGTCCTCCAGGGCCGCCTCGCTCTCCTCAGACAGGTTGGCGGCAATCTTCTCCATAGCGGCGTCGCCGGAGCCGCCCCGCTGTCCCAGCTCCAGCAGGCGGCAGGGAGCCGCGGGCAGCAGCCCGCTCTCCTTCATGGCCAAGCTGAGCCGGTCCCCCTTGTCCAGCCGGGCCAGACAGTCCTGACACCGGGCCTTGGCCTGGGGCACGTCCTCCATCAGGCCGGAGGCCAACTCCACCGCCTCCTCCAGCGGCATACCGCTGGCCATGCCCATGGCCAAGGCCTGGGCAAGACGGGCGTCGTTCAGCTGCCGGGCCACCCCTCTGTCGCCCCGGCTGTTCCGCCACAGGGCGGTGAGCTTCTCCCGGAAGGAGGGGACGGCGGCAAAGCCGGCCAGGAAGGCGGCAGCCAGAGCCAGCAGCACCCACAGCAGGGGCATCACGCTGTCCAGCCCCCGGCCCAGGGCCAGCAGCCCCCCGGCCACCCCGGTGAGCCGCCCGCCCAGGGAGGCGTATACGTCGTCAAAGATGGGCAGCACCCGCACCAGCAGCACGGCGATAACCACCAGCATCAGCATCAGCATCACCGCCGGGTAGAGCAGGGCGCTCTTGATCCGCCGGTCCAGGCGGGCCCGGCCCTCGTAGTAGCTGGACAGAGCGGCCAGCGCCTCCTCGGTGCGGCCGGCCCGTTCGCCCACCTCCACCAGACCGCAAACATAGGCGGGGAAGCACCCCGCCTCCCGCATAGCGGCGGACAGGGTGGAACCCAGGTCCACCTTGTCTGCCATGGCCTCCAGCATGGGCCTGTGGGTTCCCTCGCTCTCTTCCGCCAGCAGGGTCAATGCGTCGCCCGTCCCCACTCCGGCGTGGAAGAGCAGGGACAGCTCCAGGCACAGGGAGGCAATCTCCTCATTGGAACAATTTCGTTGCTTCATGGAATTCTCCAATCTGTACATGTGTACTGTTTAAAATGGGCTTGCGAAAACCGCAAGCCCATTTTAAATCATATTTGTCCATTCGTAAAGAGGAAAGAGAAATTTTGCCTGCGATTAGTAGACATATTTGGGGCTGTAGTTGGTGCCGTCGCCGATATACTTCATGATGGAATCGCTGCTCTTCCCGGAGGAGGCAAAGGTGGGGTCCATGCGCTGCCATGCGCTGCCGTCGAAGTAGATGGCACCCTCTACCCAGCCGGTCTCCTCCGACCAGACGCTGATCCAGGCGTGATAGGCGGTCTTTCCGCTGCTGACGGGGACATAGCCTGTTACCAGCTTGCAGGGGACGCCCTGGCTGCGCAGCATACCGGTCATGACGGCGGCGTAGTCAAAGCAGATTCCCTTCTTGGCCGCCAGCACGTTGTCCAGCACAGGCAGGTAGCCGCTCTGAACAGTGGCCGCCAGCTGCTTGTCATAGGTGAAGTTGTTCACCACATAGTCGTAAATCTTTTCCACCAGCTTCAGCGGGTCGGTCTCCCCTCCCGCCAGCTCCTCGGCCTTGGCCACCGTGTTCACAGCCACCGAGTAGTCCACATACTGGTTGGGACGCAGGAAGGGCGCAAACTCGTCCTTCAGCTTCACCGTGAAGCTCTGGGACAGGACCTGAGCGTACTTGGTGCCGGTGGTGTTTTCGCACACAGTAACCGTGTAGCTTCCATTTCCGTCAGACAGAGGGAAAGTAGTCCACTGTCCGGGGGTCAGGTCATAGCTGTACTGGAGCTTGAGATCGGTGCTGTAGGAGGGACCCTGGACCAGCACCTTCAGCCGCTTTTCCGTGGTCCCGGTAAACTGGACCATCACATAGCCGTCACCGGTGTTGGAGTAGTCGATGACGGCCCGGCCGTTCTTCTTCTCCAGCTTGCCGGAGGCCTCGGGCACCAGCATATTGCTGAGGGCAACGGGGGAACTGACCAGGGCTACCGCCTCATTCTCAATCTCCAGCTCCTGCATCACAACCCGGTCAATATAGACCTCTTCCTCTGCCTGAGAGGAGGAGCCGCCTCCGCCCTGGGCACAGCCGGCCAGCAGAGTCAACGCCAGCGCCAGAGGGATCAAACGTTTGTACATTTTCATATCGCACACCTCATTTCTCACTCATCCGAAACTCTATTCCTTCCGCACCGCAGTGGAGCAATATGGGGCCGATATCCCGCATTCTCCCCGGCGGTGGGGCAAAGTGGAGTAATTTCCCCAGAAGCACTATACCACAGATCTCAGAGAAATGCAAGTATTTAAATAAATATTTTTTTCAAAATGCAGACAGCAATATAACCATCATATTTGCACCCTGTCCCACAGGGGTTTGCGCATGCGCACCAGTACAAAAGGAAATCCATCCTTCTATTGCAAATCGTGGAAAAATGTGTTATATTTTTGGTAGAATCCTCCCCACCCCCATAAGAAAGGCGGTGTCTTTATGGAGCTCACTCCCTTGAATATTCAAATGCTGGGCGGCTTTTCCATTCGCCAGGGAGACACGGAACTCAGCATCGGCGGCCGGCCTCAAAAGCTCTGTCTCCTGCTGTCCTACCTGATCTGGGAGCGCAGCCGTCCCGTCTCCTGCGGAGAATTGATCGGTCTGATCTGGAAGGACAAGCCGCAAAACGCCAACTCCCTTAACGCCCTAAAGGCCATTCTTCACCGGGCCAGAATCTGTCTGGACCAGCTGGGCGGCGGAACGGGGCGGACACTGATTCTCAGCCGGGAGGGCGGCTATCAGTGGAATCCCGACCAGCCCATCCTCCTGGATGCGGAAGCTTTTACACAACTGTGTCAAAAGGGCGGGTCCGCCCGGAGTGAGGAGCGCCGGCTGGAGCTGTGGACAAGGGCCCTGGCCCTGTATCGGGGCGACTTTCTGCCCGCCTTGGCGGAGCATCCTTGGGTCTCGCCCATAACCGCTCAGCTGCACCAGACCTATCTCCAGGTCGCGCTGGACGTTCTGCCCCTTCTGAACACTCCGGACAAGCTCCCGGAGGCGGCAGAGCTGGCGGGCTCCGTCTTCGACCTGGAACCCTATCAGGAGGAACTGTGCCGCTGGCGGATGGAGACCCTGCTCCGTCTGGAGCGCCGGAAGGAGGCAGCCCGGACCTATGAGGATTTTCAGGAGCGGCTGCTGGCCCGGCTGGGCGTTATGCCCTCCGATTCTCTGCGGGAGCTGTATCGGGAGATTCAGCGCCACCACGATCCCAGAGCCGTCTCACCCGTCACACTGCTGGAACGGCTTCAGGAGCCCCCTCGTCCCGGCGCCCTCATGTGCGAGTATGACTTTTTCCGCATTGTCTGCCACTCCATGGCCCGAATGGCGGGGCGCAGCGGCGAGCCCATCCACATCGCCCTCATCTCCATTCAGCCGGTCAAGGACGCCCCCCTGCCCAGGCACAGCCTGAACCGGGTTATGGACCATCTTCAGGACATTATCCGCCGGCACCTGCGCCGGGGCGACACCGCCACCCGGTGCAGCGCCTCTCAGTTTGTCCTTCTGCTGCCCCAGGCCACCTATGAGAACGGCCAGATGATCTGCAGCCGGATCACAAGGGCTTTTGTCCGGCAGTTCCCTCACGCCCCCGCCTCTCTCCGCGTCTCCGTACAGCCCCTGCCTCCCGGCCGTCCCATATGAGCGAACGCCGGATTTTCCCTCTGGGGACTGCCGCCGGCAGTCCCTTCCGCTTTCCCTCCCTCTCATGCTATGCCGGGACCCTGTCCTCCGCTGTCAGCAGCTGTAAATCTTACTTTTGACCAGGAGACGCCGCCATGGACAAGGCCATCCTCGTCCGGCCCCACTTTGAACCGGGCCGGAGAATCATCACCGTCAGCGATATTCACGGCAACCTCCCCTTCTTTCTGGCCCTGATGGACAAGGTTGGGCTGACTTCTCAGGACATCCTGATCCTGCTGGGCGACATGCTGGAGAAGGGGCGGGAGAGTCTGCCCCTTCTCCGCCGCCTCATGGCGCTGTCCAAAACCCACAGTCTCTGGCCCGTCTGCGGCAACTGCGACGGCCTGGTGCTGCGCTTTTTTGAGACCGATGAGCTGGACGAGCGTTTTTTTGCCTCTTACCTCCCCCGGCATCCCGAGTCCACCCTGCGTCAGATGGCCAGGGAGGGCGGCTTTGAGCAGTGGGACGACCTGCCCCGCCTGCGCCGGGACCTGCGGGCCGCTTTCCCGGAGGAGTGGGCCTGGCTGCGGACCATGCCCACCATCCTGGAGACGGAGCATCTGGTCTTTGTCCACGGGGGCATCCCTTCCCTGGAAGGGATGGAGGAGTTGGACCGGTGGCGGTGCATGAAAAATGACGATTTTCTGGGCCAGGGCCGCAGCTTTGACAAGTGGGTCATCGTGGGCCACTGGCCCGTCACCCTCTACAACGGGCACATTCCCTCCTCCGCCCCCATCATCCTCCGGGACCGGAAAATCATCTCCATCGACGGCGCCTGCGTGCTCAAGGTGGACGGTCAGCTCAACGCCCTGACCCTCCCCTCGGAGGACAGCCAGGACTTTGCCTGGACCGCCTGGGACGGCCTGCCCCTGGCCCGGGCCCTGGATTCCCAGGAGGCCAGTGAGGACTCCATCAACATCCGCTGGGGGCGGTCCGCCCTGGAACTGCTTAAGGAGGGGGAGGAGTTGTCCCTCTGCCGCCATCTGGAAACGGGGCGTGAGCTGTATGTCCTCAACGAATACCTTCGCCCGGGTCCCCTGGGCCTGGAGTGCGAGGATTCCACCGACTACCGCCTTCCTGTGTCGCCCCGGGAGCTTTTGACGGTGGTTCGGAAAACAAAAACCGGTTTTTTGTGCAAAAAAGAGGGAGTGACAGGCTGGTATTATGGGCGGATGTCGGATATAATGGAATAAAATACAGGATTTCCCGCCAGCGGCGGGAGACCCCTTACAAAAGGATTTGAATCTATGCTTGATTTCCACCCCCTGCGGCTGGAGGACCTGCCCCGGCTGCGCCCCTTTTTCGGCTACAGCCGCAGCCGCATCTGCGACACCACCGCCGGAACTGTCTTTATCTGGCGGGACATTTATCACACTGAGTGGGCCGTCTACGGCGGTTCTCTCTACTTCAAGGTGGACTATCCCGGCCTGGGCCCCACCTTCACACTGCCCTTGGGCGGGGGCCGGCTGGAGCACTTCCGGCAGATCGCCGACTACTGCTGCCGCCGGAATATGCCCATCGCCTTCTACCCCGTCCCCAAGGACGAGCTGGAGCAGCTCCAGGAGTTTTTTCCCGCCAGCACCGCCGTGGGGGAGCGGGACAACTTCGACTACCTCTACCGGGCCGAAGACCTGAAATTTTTCCGGGGCAAAAAGCTCAGCGGACAGCGCAACCATGTGAATAAGTTTCTGAAAACCTATGGCAGCTGGGCGTTCCGTCCCATGACCCCGGAGGATATCCCGGGTGTCAAGGATTTTCTGGACCGCTACGCCGCCCGCTGGAACAAGGGGGCGGTCACCTTTCAGGAGGACATCTCCAAGACCCACGAGGTGCTGGACAACCTCCAGGTCTACGATCTTTTGGGCGGGGTGCTCCTGGTGGAGGGCCAGATCGCGGGCTTCTCCCTGGGGGAGATCGTCGGAGACACCCTGTTCACCCACATTGAGAAGGCGGACCGTGACTACGAGGGCTGCTATCAAATGCTGGTGGCCCAGTTCGCCCAGCAGTTCGCCGGAGAGGGCGTGGCCTTCATCAACCGGGAGGACGACACCGGCGACCCCGGTCTGCGCACCAGCAAGCTGTCCTATCACCCGGTGGCCCTGCTGGAAAAATATACCGTTACTGTGGACAAGCCCTGCGATTACTGTGCTCAATCATAAAAAATTCCCGGCCTTACGGCCGGGAATTTTCTGTTTTATCCGATGACCCTCCGGGCCACGTCCACACTCTCCTTGGCGTCCTTGGCGTAGAAGTCGGCGCCGATCTTTTTGGCGTAATCCGCCGTGAGCACCGCTCCGCCCACCACCCCCTTGCAGGGGACGTTCTCCGTCCGCAGAAGCCTGATGGTCTCCTCCATACTGCCCAGGGTGGTGGTCATCAGGGCGGACAGTCCCGCCAGCGGGGCCCTGTGCTTTTTCACCGCCTCCACAACGGCGGCGGGCTCCACATCCCGGCCCAGGTCGATCACCGGGTAGCCGTAGTTCTCCAGCAGGACCTTGACGATGT
>CATKHE010000147.1 GCA_949747935.1 uncultured Eubacteriales bacterium | reverse complement strand
GGCCAGTTCATTAAAGACCTGACCGTCCTCCAGCCCTTCTGGATGGGCATTGCCGTGTCGGTCCTGGTGGGCGTCGCCCTCACCCTGCCCATCTCCTCGGCGGCCATCTGTGCCTCCTTCACCCTCACCGGTCTGGCCGGCGGGGCAGCGGTGGCCGGCTGCTGCGCCCAGATGGTGGGCTTCGCCGTGATGTCCTTCCGGGAGAACCGCTGGGGAGGGCTGGTGAGCCAGGGTATCGGCACCTCCATGCTGCAAATGCCCAACATCGTGAAAAATCCCCGCATCTGGATCCCTCCCACCCTGGCCTCCGCCATCACCGGCCCCATCGCCACCTGTCTGTTCCGGCTGGAGATGAACGACCCCGCCGGCGGCGTGGCCGCCGGTATGGGCACCTGCGGCTTTGTGGGCCAGATCGGCGTCTGGTCCGGCTGGGTCAATGACGTGGCCACCGGAGCCAAGGCGGCCGTCACCGGCTTTGACTGGCTGGGCCTGGCGCTGGTGTGCTTCATCCTGCCCGCCGTGCTGTCGGTGATCTTCTGTCAGATCCTGCGGAAAACCGGCTGGATCAAGGAGGGAGATCTAACACTGCCTCAATAACAGTCTGACCCCCGGAGAGCGGCTGCCCTCCGGGGGTATTTTTGCGTTTGCCCCCTTGACGCTTTCCCCCTCAACGATGTAAAATGTAATGATTGCCAAGTTGAAAGAGAGAAAGGGAGACGAGGACTATGGCCCAAGCAGGCTTTGACAACGAAAAGTATCTGGCGACCCAGTCCCAGCACATCCGGGAGCGCATCGCCCAGTTCGGCGGCAAGCTCTATCTGGAGTTCGGCGGCAAGCTTTTCGACGACTACCACGCCAGCCGGGTGCTCCCCGGCTTCGAGCCGGACAGCAAGCTGAGGATGCTGGAGCAGCTGCGGGACAAGGCGGAGATCATCATCGCCATCAACGCCGGGGACATTGAGAAGAACAAGGTCCGTGGGGACCTGGGTATCACCTACGACAGCGACGTGCTCCGGCTCATCGACCAGTTCCGGGGCCGGGGGCTGTACGTGGGCAGCGTGGTGGTCACCCGCTACACCGGCCAGCCCGCCGCCGATGCCTTCCAGGCCCGGCTGGAGGGCCTGGGCCTGAAGGTCTACCGCCACTACCCCATTGAGGGCTATCCCCACAACATCGCCAGGATCGTCAGCGACGAGGGCTATGGCCGCAACGAGTACATTGAGACCAGCCACCCCCTGGTGGTAGTCACCGCCCCCGGTCCGGGCAGCGGAAAAATGGCCACCTGTCTCAGCCAGCTCTACCATGAACACAAGCGTGGGGTGGTAGCCGGCTATGCCAAGTTTGAGACCTTCCCCATCTGGAACCTGCCGTTGAAGCACCCGGTCAATCTGGCCTATGAGGCGGCCACCGCCGACCTGGACGACGTGAACATGATCGATCCCTTCCACCTCCAGGCCTACGGCGAGACCACTGTCAATTACAATCGGGATGTGGAGGTCTTCCCCGTGCTGGCCGCCATGTTTGAAAAAATCACCGGCGCCTGTCCCTATCAGTCCCCCACCGACATGGGGGTAAATATGGCCGGAAACTGCATCTTTGACGATGAGGCCTGCCAGGAGGCGGCGAAGCAGGAGATCATCCGCCGGTACTACGACGCTCTGTGCGACCGCCGCCAGGGCAAGGGCTCGGACAGTGCGGTGTATAAGCTGGAGCTGCTCATGCAGCAGGCCGGGATTACGGCGGACATCCGCCCCGTGGTGCACCGGGCCAATGAGCTGGCTGAGGCCACCGGCGAGCCCGCCATGGCCATTCAGCTCTCCGACGGCACCATGGTGGACGGCAAGACCTCCGAGCTGATGGGCTGTTCCGCCGCCGCCCTGCTCAACGCACTGAAGTATCTGTCCGGGGCGGGGGGACACGGCGTCCATCTCATCGCCCAGTCCGCCATTGAGCCTATCCAGACCGTCAAGGTGGAGTATCTGGGCTCCGCCAATCCCCGGCTCCACAGCGACGAGGTGCTCATCGCCCTGGCCGCCTCCGCCAATCTGGACTCCAAGGCCGCCCGGGCGCTGGAACAGCTGGCCGCCCTCAAGGGCTGTCAGGCCCACTGCTCGGTGATCCTCTCCCCGGCAGACGCCAACACCTATAAAAAGCTGGGCCTCCAGTTCACCTGTGAGCCCAAGTATCAGACCAATCAGCTGTACCACAGATAAGGGGCGGCGCAGGGCCGTTCCGGACAGGAGATGTTTCATTATGAAAACACGCCGCACATGGACCTTTGCCGTCCTGCTGGTCGTCTTCGGCTTCTGGTTCCTGACCGGCCTGGCCGCCCACTACAGCCTGATCGACGACCGGCAGTGGGGCATCGACATCGGGGTCTACTGGTGGCGCAGCGGGGTGCTGAACAGCCGGTATGTGGGCAACCTGTTCGCGGTTATCATGTGCCGTTCTTCCCTTGTCAAAACGGCGATTATGGGGGGCGGCATGTTCGCCGTTCCCTGCCTCATGGCCCTGCTGGCGGTGCGGGACGGACAGGGCACCGCTTCCCCCGTCTTTCTTCCCGCCTTTCTCATGAGCAACGCGGTCATCCTGGCCATGCCCATGACCCTGTGGCGGGACGTCTACGGCTGGGTTTCCGCCTTCGGCAACTACGCCCTGTCGGCCCTGTTCTTTCTGGTCTGGCTGCTCCTCCTGCGCCATGTAGAGAAGTGCCGGGAGCGGCTGTGGCTGTGGTCCGCCGTCCTGTTTTTCCTGTCGCTGGCCATGGGACTGTTTATCGAGAACCTCTCCCTGCTGTTCCTGGGGGCAAGTCTGCTTCTGGCCCTGTGGGGGCTCCGCGACCGCTCCCTGCGCCTGCCCTTCTGGGCCTGCCTGGCCGGGTCGATGGTGGCCTTCTACCTTATGTTCTGCAACAGCTTTGTGCTGGAGCTGTTGCAGACCGGCTTCTCTCTGGGGGGACGGCGGGGTCTGGCCTTCGACCCGGGTGCGGGGCCTGTGGGGGCACTGTACGCCATCCTGCGCCGCTATCTGGGCCATATTCTGCCGCAGACCTTCCTCTTCTGCCCCCTGTTTGCCCTGCCCATGGGGGTTCTCACCGCCTGCGCCTTCTGGAAGGGGCCCCTGCGTCCTCTGGCCGCCCTGGGCCTGCTCCCCCTGGGCTTCGGCTGGTATGTCTGGAGCGGCCACCCCTTCAACACCCTGCCCGCCGTATTGGTCTGCTGCCTGTGCTGGGGTCTGCCTCTGTCGGCCCTGCTCCTTCAGGCAGACAGCTGGCGGGACAGGCTTGGCCGCTGTCTGATCTATCTGTCCGCCCCCCTGTCCCTGGCCCCGGTGGCGGCCACCAACATGTGGGGGGAGCGGTTTTACTACTTCCCGCTGATTATGATCACCCTTGTGGCGGCGGAAGCCGCCGCCACTCTGTTCGCCCGGCAGCCCGGCCTGGGGATGGCGGCTGTCCTGACGGCCGCTCTGATGGTCCCCTGGATCTACCGAAGCGCCGCCGTTTTGGGCTGCAGCTGGACCAACTGGTCGCTGATGCGTCAGGCAGTGCGGGAGGACAGCGACAGCCTGGTCATCCTCTGCGACCGCTACGACAACACCTGGTGGTACCCCCGCAACCCCAGAAGCGCGGAGGGGGCCAACTACTACGCCAAGCGGTACGGCCTGCCCATGGACATGACTCTCGTCGTGCTGGAACCTGGCTCCTATGAGGTCTGGCCCGACGTCCCGCCGGAGATGTGGGAAAACCGGCTTGAGCTCCACCCGGACGGCGAATTCACCCCCGACCTGCCCGTTCCCCCCGGGTAATCACGTTCAGCAAGGAGTGTTTCCCCTTGAAAACCAGACGTCCCCTCACCCTGGCCGTCCTGGCCCTTCTCCTCGCCTTCTGGATGTCTGCCGCCTTCTGCACCCCCTACAGCGCCATCGACGACCTGCAATGGGGTCTGGAGGAGGGACTGCACTGGTGGCTGGAGGCCATCCCCAACGGCCGGTATGCGGGCAACATGTTTTCGGTGGTCCTTTGCCGCTGGCCGGCGGCAAAGCTTCTGATTATGGGGCCGTCCATGTTTTTGATCCCCACCCTGGCGGCCTGGCTGGCTGTCCGGGGCAATCGGAGGGGGTTCCTGCCCGCCCTGCTGTTCTGCCACGCCGCCGTTCTCACCGTCCCACTGGGCATGTGGCAGACCATCTACGGCTGGGTGGCCGGCTTCAGCATCTATGGCTTGTCCACCCTGTTTTTTCTGATCTGGCTGCTGGCCCTGCGGCGGGCGGAAGAGGAGCGGAGCCGGCCCTTGCTTTGGGCCGTGCCGCTCTTTTCCCTCACCCTGGCCCTGGGGATGTTCGTGGAAAACCTCACCCTGCTGCTCCTGGGCGCCTGTCTCATTCTGGCCTTCTGCTCCCTGGGGGACAGGGCGCTGCGCCCTCCCTTTCTCGCATGCCTGCTGGGGGCTGTACTGGCGGCAATCCCCATGCTTTTCAACGGGGTGGTGCTGGAGGTGCTGGACAGCGGCTCCGCCATCCAGCATATGCGGGAGCTGTCCTTCTCACCGGAGGAGGGTCTGGCCGCCGCCCTGGCTCAAATCGCCGGACAGTATTTCACCCAACTGCTGCCCTTCCCCCTCAGCTCAGGGCTCTGCGCCGTCCTCCCTCTGGCTCTGCTTACCGCCTGCGCCTACTGGAACGGCCCCCTGCGCCCCCTGTCCATGCTGGGCGTTCTGCCCCTGATTTTCTCCCTCCTGGCGGTTCAGGCGGGAAGCTGGAAGGCCCCCGGGCTGCCGGTCCTGGCCGTCCTGTGCTGGCTGACCCCCGTCCCCGCTCTGCTGGTCCAGCGGGAGAGCTGGCGCATTCGGTGGGGGCGGCTTCTGCTCTACCTCTCCGCCCCCCTGTCCCTCCTCCCCCTGGCCCTCACCACTACCACCGGCTTCCGGGTGTCCTTTTTCCCTGTGGTGATGCTCATCGCCGCAGCGGCCGACTCCGCCCTGCCTCTGCTGCGCCGTCCCGCCTCCGCCGCACTCTCGGCCGCCGGGCTGGCCCTTCTTCTGCTCCTCTGGAGCGGACTGCTGACCCGCAACCTGGCCTGCACACAGCTGCGGGAGCAGCTGATTCAGGAGGCCATTCAAACCGGACAGGACACCCTCTATCTGCCCACCGGTCTGTCCAGGTATGAGACCTGCTATCCCCGAAATCCCTGGTTCGATGAGACCGCTGACGCCTTCCGCCGGTTCTACCGCCTCCCGGAGGGGATCACGCTGGTGGTGCTCTGGGGCGGCTCCTTCGAGGCCTGGCCCGATATCCCCCCGGAAATCTGGGAAAACCGGGTCGCTTATCTCCCCTATGTTGACTTTGAGCCCCTTCTTCCCTACTGATGTCACCAAATGAGGAGTGTGTTTGCCTTGACTGCCCGACGCAGAATCACCTTGACCGTGCTGGCCCTTCTGCTGGCCTTCTGGCTGTTTGTCGCCTGGAGCATTCCCTACAGCCCCATCGACGACTTTCAGTGGGGGATGGAGGATGGACTGCGCTGGTGGCTGGGCGGCCTGCTCAACGGCCGCTATGTGGGGAATCTCTTCTCCATCCTTATGTGCCGCTTCCAGCTGGGCAAGGCAGTCATCGGCGGCGGAACCATGTTCCTGATTCCGGTGCTGTCGGCAGCGCTGGCCGCTCGGGGAGAGAGGACAAATTTCCTCCCGGCCCTGCTGCTGTGCAACAGCTGCGTC
Source organism: uncultured Eubacteriales bacterium (assembly GCA_949747935.1). Next base: position 1,014 of record CATKHE010000147.1, on the reverse strand, counting down.
CTCCTCATGTCTGACATCATGTGGCAGTCGGTCTACGGCTGGGTGTCCGGTTGCAGTATTTATGGTGTTTCCGCCATGCTGTTTCTGCTCTGGCTGCTGACCTTGCGCAGAGTGGAGCGAGAACGGAAACATCCCCGGGCCTGGGGCGGACTGCTGCTTGGATTTACTCTGGCTCTTGGAATGTTTGTGGAAAACCTGACCCTCCTGGTGCTGGGGGGCAGCGTGATCCTGGCCCTCTACTCCCTGCGGAACAGGGAACTGCGCCTCCCCTTCTTCGCCTGCCTGCTGGGAGCGGCCCTGGCCATGCTCCCCATGTTCTGCAACAGCGTTGTGCGGGATCTGGCATCCAGTGGCTCTGCCATTCACGGCCTGCGCAATCTGATTTTTCAGCCGGGGGACAGTCTGGTCGTCATCATTCAAAAGGCTCTGGGCTGGTACGTCGGCCGGGTGCTGCCCGTCTGCTTTCTCCGGGGCGTCCAAACCGCCCTGCCACTGTCTCTGCTCACCGTCTTTGCCCTATGGAGCGGCCCGCTGCGGCTCCTGACCCCTCTGGGCGTTCTGCCGCTGGCGTTCCACTTCTACATGACCGGTTCGGTGGACTTCTGGGGCCTGGAGACGGGCCTCATGTGGATGCTGGTCTCTCTGCTGTGCTGGCTGCTTCCGCTTCTCGCCCTGCTGGTCCAGCACGAGACCAGCTGGCGAGTCCGCTGGGGCAGGGCGCTCATCCTGCTGGCCGCTCCCCTGTCCCTGCTCCCCTTCGCCCTCACCGATACCATGGGCCATCGAATGTATTATTTCCCCATGTTCATGGTGGTGCTGGCCACTGCCGACACGGCGGCCCCCCTCCTGCGCCGACTGCCGGTGACCTGTCTCATTGCGGCCGCCCTGGCTGTGCTGATGGTCCCCCGCCTGGATATTGCCCACACTCTTCGGACTGCACCCGGCTGCGGGAGCAGCTCACCCGGGAGGCGGTGGAGACGGGTGCCGACACCCTGCTTCTGCCCACCGACCGCT
>CATKHE010000146.1 GCA_949747935.1 uncultured Eubacteriales bacterium | reverse complement strand
CGGGAGCCCTGAGGAGGGCAGCCTGTATGTGGACAGCAAGCTGGAGGTTAAGGACAAATACGCCTACTTCCTGGGGGGCAACCAGCCCCTGTGCGTCATTGAGACGGAGCAGACCGACGCCCCCAAGCTTTTGATCGTCAGAGATTCCTACGCCGATTCCCTGTCGCCCTTCCTCACCCAGCGCTTTTCGGAAATCCATCTCTTCGACCTGCGCTACAATATGAACAGCGTTCAAAAGTACGTGGAGGAAAACGACATTGATTCCGTTCTGATCCTCTATTCCTTCTCCAACTTCGCCTCCGACGACAAACTGGTCCTTCTGTCCCGATAAAAGGGAAGCGCCGGTCCCCTCCGTCATGAGGGGGCCGGCGTCTGATTCTGTGTCGTCTGGTCCTTCGCCCAGATCAAATTTCATCGTCGGGATGGTAGCTTTCGCCAAACTGGAGGTCCTGGCTGACCACCTCCGGCTCAAAGGGCCGTTCCGGCGGGGCCAGCATGGTGCTGCTGCCGTCCAGACGGCCGTTCTCCACAATCAGAGAGGTGGTGGCCACATCGCCGTGGATGCCGCCGGTGCGCTCCAGGCACAGGTGCTCCCGGGCTGTGATGCTGCCGGTGACGTCGCCGGCCACACGCACCGCGTCGGCCACAATGGGACCCTGGACCGTCCCGCTGACGGCCACGGTAACTCCGCCCTTCAGGTCGATTTCCCCCTCCAAGCGGCCCTCGATCTGCACGTTCCCCTCGCCCCGGATCACACCGGTAAAGGTGATCCCCTTGGCAATAATGGTAGTGCTGTTCGCCTTGGGCAGAGGGGGCAGCTCGTCAAAGGGCTCCTCCTCAAAGAGAGGTGCGCTGACCGGCTCCTGCTTTGGCTGTGTTCCAAATAAACCCATACTTTACCACTCCTTATTGTCATTGCAGTTCATCTGCCAGATACCGGGACCTTGAAAGTATAGAAATTATAGCAAATTTCTTCTGTCGGCGCAAGTAAAAAAATCACAAAAAACCGAGGGGCCGCATTGTTCTTTTGTCCCTAATTCCCCGGCGGACAGCAGACGGCCCGCACCGTTTTCGGTGCGGGCCGCAGTCAGAAGCTTCGCAGCAGGCACAGGATCAGACCGTAGATGACGCTGGCACTGATGCCGAAGACCAGCACCGGTCCGGCCACGGTAAACAGCTTGGCCGCCGTGCCGGTGACCAGGCCCTCGCTTTTGAACTCCAGGGCGGGAGACACCATGGCGTTGGCGAAGCCGGTGATGGGCACCAGGGTGCCCGCCCCCGCCCGCTTGGCCAGCTTGTCAAACAGCCCCAGGCCGGTGAGCAGGGCGGCGGCGAAGATCAGCGTGACGGACACCGCCGTTCCCGCCTGCTCCTTGTCCAGGCCATAGCTCTGGAAGAGGTTCATCAGCCCCTGCCCGACTGTACAGATGGCTCCCCCCACCAGAAAGGCCCAGACGATGTTCTTCCCCATGGGGGAGGGCTGAGACCGCTCGTTGACCAGCTTGCCGTAGTCCTGATTGGTCATGCTCAAACCATATCGCTCCTTTTTTGACCGTATTCTCCCTTAGCTTTTCCCCCCGGGAAAAAATTATGCGGTCCCGTATGAAAGCCTTTCATTCCGCATAAATTGTACCGAAAGGAGCGAGAAACATGATCTATCCCAAGCGACAGCTCATTTTGACCTTTGCCGCCGCCCTGCTGGCCGGCTGCGCCCTCCATTTTCTGTATGAGTGGCTGCCCAACGCCGCTGCCGCCCTGTTCTCCCCAGTGAACGAGAGCCTGTGGGAGCATGTGAAGCTGATCTTCTGGCCCTATCTGGGGGCGGCGCTGGTCCTGAACCGGGACCGCCCGGGAGGTGCGCGTCCCTGGCTGCTGGTGCTGCCGCTGCTGTGCGCCCTGACGCTGGCTCTGGGCTGGATGTATCATATCACCCTGGGAGGCGAAGCCATGTGGGTAGACATCGCCATTTTCGTGCTGGTGATGGCCCTGGGCTTCTGGCTGGCCACCCGGTTCTCCGGGCCTTTCAAGGGCGTAAAGTGGCTGCTGCCCATCCTGATTGCTCTCCTCCTAGGCGGCCTCATCGCCTGGTTCACCCTCTATCCCCCGGAGGGGCTGCTCTTCCGGGATCTGGCCGCTGTGGGCTCCTGGCTGCCTCTGCCCTGTTAAGGTTTGTTTGAAAAATTAAAAATTTAAGCTATTTTTCCCCCCCTCTTTTCTGCTATACTGAGAGAGGAGGGGATCTTCATGGTCATTTACAGCGCAAACGGACTTACCCGGCGCAGTCAGGCCCGGGAGCTGCTGGCTTTGGCAGCCAAAGAGCACTGGGGGCTGTCTCCCCTGCCTGAAATCGCCCGGCATGAGGGCGGCAAGCCCTTTTTTCCGGGACATGAGGACCTGCATTTTAACCTCAGCCACAGCGGGGAGCTCGCTCTGTGCGCCCTGGACGGCGCTCCCGTGGGGGCGGATATCCAGGTGGTGAAGGAGTGGCGTCCCTCCCTGCCCCGGCGGGTGTGTTCCCCGGCGGAGCTGGCCTGGCTGGAGGATCAGCCGGAGCTCTGGCCCGCCTTTACCCGCCTGTGGGCCCTGAAGGAGGCCCGGGCCAAGGAGAGCGGGAAGGGACTGACCGCCCTCATCCGGAACATCCGGATCCCTCTCCCGGCGGAGAGGGCCGTCCGGCTGGACGGGCTGTGGTTCCGGAGCTGGTCTGGCCCGGGCTGGGCGGCGGCGGTGTGCGGGCACAGCGAGCCGCCGGAAAAAATTTTTAAAAAAGTGCTTGACATTCCCCCTGTGTGAAGGTTTATCCTGACTTCAGGAACCGGTTCTCACAACAATTTTGGAGGAATGTCATGCTCACCATCGGCGATTTTTCCCGGCTGAGCCGGGTCACCCCCCGGATGCTCCGCCACTACGACGCCCTGGGCCTGCTGCGTCCGGAGGCGGTGGGGGAAAACGGCTACCGCTACTACCGGCAGGAGCAGTTGTCCCACCTGGTGCGTATCCAATGGCTCAAGGGCTACGGTTTCTCCCTGGGGGAGATCGGGCCTCTGCTGGAGCTGGAGGACGGCCGTCTTCTCCCCCTTTTGCGGCAGCGGCGGCTGGAACTATGCCGGGAGCTGGACGGCCGACGGGCGCTGATCCACCAGCTTGAGGAGGACATCCTCCGTATGGAGGGAACAATTATGGAAAAAGCGTATCATGTCGTTCTGTTACAGGACCCGGAGCAGAAGGTCTTCTCCATCCGGGAGACCATCGGCGTGGACCGGTACCACGACTTTTTTGAGCGGTTGTACCGGGAGGCGGAGGCCCGGGGACTGACCCAGGCGGGTCCCATCCAGATGCTCTACCATGACGAGGCGTTCAACCCGGAGCGCTCCGACGTAGAGGCACAGATGGTGGTGGCCCAGGACGGCCCGGATGTGAAAGTCAGGCCCGCCTGTACCTGCGCGGCGGTACAGCACAGAGGTCCCTATGAGGACCTGCACCTGGCCTACGACGCCCTGTGCACCTGGCTGGGAGAGCACACCGAATATCGGATGTGCGGCCCCGCCATGGACCGCTACTTTGGCGACCCGGACAACACGCCCCCCGACCAGCTGGAGACCGGGGTGCTCTTCCCGGTGGAGAAGGTATAAGCAAAGGGACGGCCCTGGGGGCCGTCCCTCTTTTGCCGCTAAATCGCACTCAGACAGATGTTCAGATATTTGGGGAACTCCTGCTCCGCGTCGGAGAGGTAGTGCCAAACAGCGTGAAACGCGCCGGTGTACTCGCTTCCCGCCCCGTCCAGCCCTGCGACCATGACCCCGATGGCCGCCAGCACTCTATTTATTTTCCAGGCTTTCCCGCACCATTTTAACCCCTTGGACGATAACCTCTGTTCTTGTCGTGTTCAAGGAATCAGCACATTCCTGTATCAAATCTGCTTCTCCCCTGGTCAAACGGAGATTGAGGCTTACATTACGGGGATTTTCTTTGGGGGGGCGCCCTGTCCGAGGGCTCATTTCACCACCTGCTTTCTGTCCTCGCAATAAATATAAATCAGCACGCGCAAAAAGTCAAGAAAAATTTTAAGGAACAGCCGAAAAGCTGTCCCTTTTGTCAGTGCTTCTGGAAGAAGGCCACGGCGATGGCGCCGGGGCCCACGTGAGTGCCGATGGTGCCCCCCACGGTGCCGGTGGGCAGCTGGTCCACGTGCCCCTCCCACAGAGTGGCGCTGTCGGCGATGTACTTTTGGAGCAGAACGTCGTCCAGGCCGGCGTAGCCCAGCTTGTAGGGCCGGGAGAAGTCCACGCCCGTCTTCTGGATCTCCTGGACCAGCAGATTATTGCCGTTTTTGGAGCCCCTGGCCTTACCCAGCACCACCACCTCGCCGTCCCGGACGGCCACCACCGGCTTGATGGCCAGCAGGCCGCCCACCAGAGCCACCGAGGCGGACACCCGGCCGCCCCGCTTCAGGTACTCCAGGGTGTCCAGCAGGGCCACCAGGCGGATGTCCTGCTTCTCTTCCTCCAGCTGTGCCGCAATGGCGGCGGCCTCCAGCCCCTGATCCATCAGCTGGACGGCCCGCTCTACCAGAATGCGCTCCCCGATGGTGGCGTTGGCGCTGTCCACCACGAAGACCTTCCCGGGGAACTCCTCCGCCGCGATGCAGGCGCTCTGGTATGTTCCGGACAGCTTGGACGACAGGACCACAGCTACCACCGTCTCCCCTGCATCCACGGCAGCCCGGAAGGCCTTCTCAAACTGGGCGGGGGCGATTTGGCTGGTGGTGGGCAGCGCCTCCCCCTCGATGAGCTTCTCGTAGAACTGGCGGTGCGTCAGGTCCACCCCGTCCAGGAACTGCTCCTCCCCGAAGGTGATGGTCATGGGCAGGACGGTGATGTCCGGCCGGTGTGGGGCCAGCAGGTCGGATGCGGAGTCGGTGATAATACGAATTTTCATAAAATTTCCTCATTTCTCACCCTGGCTCTTGCAGGGTCGGCCAATCATACCACAGACCGGACAGGAGATACAAGGGCAAAAACGACGAAGAGGGCGGTGAGGGCGTCGGCCCCGGACTGGCAGATCCACAGCGCCTCCCGCTCCAGAATGGCGGGCAGGAGGAAAATCAGTGCCGGAGGCAGGATTACACTGCGCAGCAGGGCAAAGACCAGTGCCCGGCCGGTCCGCTGGGTGGCCTGCCAGAAGGAGATCATCAAAATGTTGAAGCCGGTGAGGAAAAAGCCGCAGAAATAGGGGACTGATTTCTCCGCGGCGAAGGCGACAAGCTCAGGGTCCTCCGGGGCAAAGAGAAGGTAGAACCATCGGGAACACAGAAAGATCAGGGAGCAGCTGACCAGTCCCACCCCCAGGAACACCCCGGCGGAGAAGCGGCGCATAGCCCGGTTCCGCTCCCCCTCCCCCGAGGCCATAAAGCGGCTGAACACCGGCTGGAGCCCCTCTGCCATCCCCAGAAACAGGGTAAGCAGGATCAGCATCAGGTAACCCATCATCAGGTAGGCGGCCAGGCCCAGCTCACCGTAGCCGTGGCGGGTGACGGCAAAGTTGTAGAGGAAGGTGACGATTCCAATGGAGAACTCCATTACAAAGGAGGGCAGGCCACAGGCTGCAATGTCCCCCGCCTCCCGCAGGCGGGGCCGGCAAGGGGCAAAGTACAGCGCTCCCCGTTTCCTCAAAAAGTGGGGCAGGAGGATCAGCACGCTGAAAATGGGGCCCAGGGCGGTGGCCAGGGCGGCCCCCCGGATGCCCATATTCAGGGGATACATGAACAGGTAGTCCAGCAGGATGTTGGAGGCCGCGCCAGCGATCATAGCCGTCATGGCCAGACGCGGCCGGCCGTCGTTCCGGGCCATTCCCCCCAGCAGAAAGCTGAACAGCTGGAAGGGCGCGAAGGTGACAATGAACCACAGATAGCTGCAGGCCGGTCCAAGCACCCCGTCCGACGCGCCCAGCAGGCGGGCCAGGGGTTCCAGAAACAGATTGCCCAGCACACAGACCAGCAGGCCGCCCGCTCCCAGCAGCCAGACAGAGGTGCCGAACAGCCGGCGAGCCCCCGCCCTGTCCCCCGCCCCCAGCCGGGCGGCGATAAGCACCCCCGCCCCTGCGCCGGCGGCGATGGCCACAGAAATCAGGATTTCAATCAGCGGTACCGCCACGGCGGCGGCGGCCATAGCCTCCCGGCCCAGGCGTTGGCCGATGAAGACCCCATCCACAATAGTGTACACCGAATTAAACAGCAGCCCGACCATCTGCGGAACGGCAAAACGTAGGAACAGCGTTTGTGATTTTCCCTCGAACACGGAAACGACCTCCAAAGCAAAAAATAAACCGCCCCCGTCCGCTCCTTCTACGGCCTATCGGAGCAGCAAAGACGTTAACCAGGTTACCCGGCGGTAATATTCAGTTTTTGGTCCACACCCAGTGGGGGAGTTCGCAATCAGGGGGCAAGACCGCCTGTTCCTATGTTTTCCTCAAAGATCTCCGGCTGATGTTCTCTAGAAAACTCTGTGGCGGTCCTTTCAGGCAACAAATTCACAACCAACTCCAGTGTGAACATATTATCACAGAGATTCTCTTTTATCAAGCTTTTGAAAGAAAGAAATTTACAAGGTTGTCGTTTGAGCCAATCCCAAAAGTGTTCAATAGGGCTTGACTCGAGGAATAAGGAGGACAAGAAGATAAGGATGATACCCGCTTGGGGGGCAGCAGAAAACAATCGTGTTTTAGTTTGTTACCATCAAACCCGGTATTTCAAACTGTACGTCGCAACAAACCTTTTACCGAAGCAAAGAGCCGAACCCCCGCCTTTACGGCGGGGGTTCGGCGATATGATATCACGGGGTGAATCTTAGAAAATACCCTGCGCCATCATGGCGTCAGCCACCTTCTGGAAGCCCACGATGTTGGCGCCGGCCACCAGGTCGTAGCCCAGGCCATAGCGCTCGGCCACCTCAACGGAGGACTGATAGATATTCTTCATAATGCCCTTCAGCTTCTCGTCAACCTCCTCAGCGGACCAGTACAGCCGCTCGGCGTTCTGGGCCATCTCCAGCTCAGAGACGGACACGCCGCCGGCGTTGACGGCCTTGGAGGGGGCGACCACGATGTG
>CATKHE010000145.1 GCA_949747935.1 uncultured Eubacteriales bacterium | reverse complement strand
GAAAATCCTCACTTGGCTTTCCACCTGTGACGTGATGGTGGACGCCCTCTTTGGTATCGGGCTGAAGCGCCCGGTGGAGGGGGTGTTCCGCGCCGCCGTTACACAGATGCGGAGCCGGCTGAGCTGTCCGGTGGTCTCCTGCGACGTCCCCTCCGGGGTGAACGCCGACACCGGCGAGGTGCTGGGGGAGGCGGTCCAGGCCAAGGTAACGGTCACCTTCACCCGGGGCAAGCCGGGGCTGTACTCCGGTCCGGGAGCCGGGCGGGCCGGGGAGGTCCGCATTGTGGACATCGGCATCCCCCATGACCTGGAATACCAGATGTTCCGGGCGCTGCCCCGGCTGGAGGTCATGCACCAGCCGGACAGCCAGCTCCCGCTCCGCCCCCGGAACGCCCACAAGGGGGACTTTGGCAAGCTGTTCATCCTGGCCGGGTCGGAGGGCTGCACCGGCGCCCCCGTCCTGGCGGCCCGGGCCGCTCTGCGCACCGGGGCGGGGCTGGTGTACTTAGGGGTTCCCCAGGAAATCTACCCCATCGTGGCCGTCAAGTGCGACGAGGCCATGCCCTTCCCCCTGCCGGAGGACTACAGCGCTATTCTGGAGAGGGCAAGCTCCTGTGACGCGGCCCTCATTGGGCCTGGACTTGGGCGCTCTCCAGAGGCGGAACAGCTGGTTCTGTCCCTGCTGGCCGATCTGGAAATCCCCGTGGTGCTGGACGCCGATGGCATAAACGCCCTTTCCGGGCATATAGATGTATTGGACAGACGGACAGCCCCCACCGTCCTCACCCCCCACGAGGGGGAGTTTTCCAGGCTGACAGGCTGTGCCCTGCCCATCCGGGACCGCCTGTCCGCCGCCCGGAACTTTGCCGGGGACCACGGCTGCATCCTGGTTTTGAAGGGTCACGGCACCGTCACTGCCGCCCCTGACGGCTCCGCCTGCATAAACGCCACCGGCAACCCCGGCATGGCCAAGGGGGGCTCCGGGGATGTACTGGCGGGGATAACCGCCGCCCTGATGGGGCAGAAGCACCTGCGCCGGGAGAGCAGGGACAACACCCTGGAGCTGGTACAGGCCGCCGTCTGTCTCCACGGTTTGACCGGTGACCAGTGCGCGAAAAAATTCGGGGAGTACGCTATGCTGCCCACCGACCTCATCGAGGCCCTGCCCGAGGTTTTGCGGGAGTGGACACAGAACGGACTGTAGGAGGGGCGGGGATTACCCGCTCTGCAGCGAATACCGTATAGATTTGGAGGTACCACCGTGCGCAAACGTCTGCTTTGCGTACTAATGATGACCCTCCTGCTGGCCGGGTGCGGCCAGACGGGAGGAAACGAGGCCGAGGAGCTGGCCCTGAGCATCCGGGGAGAGTATCTGGCTATGGACAACTGCACGGTTCAGGCGGCCATTACCGCCGACTATGGCCAGCGGGTGTATGAGTACGAGATGGCTGTGGCGGTAGGGGAGGAGGAGACTGTTCTCACCCTGTCTGCTCCGGAGACGGTGGCGGGTCTCACCGCACGGCTGACAGGGGAGGAGAACCTGCTGGAGTTTGACGGGGTGTCAGTGGAGACCGGCCCCCTGGACGAAAACGGCCTGACCCCTGTCTCCGCCGTCCCGGCTCTCCTGGAGGCGGCCCGCTCCGGCTACATTACCGCCTGTGCCTTGGAGGAGGACGGGACCCTTCTCCGGATGGACTGCGGCAACCCCGCCGGTTCACCCGGCTCCGGCACCGAGACGGCGCTGTGGTTTGACGCCTCTACCCATGCCCTGATCCGGGGAGAGGTGTCTGTGGACGGCTTCCGTGTGATTTTATGTGAATTTTCCCAATTTACCATGTAGAGGACGATACATATGACAGACAGAAGAACGGCCCGCACCTGGGCGGAGATCGACCTGGACGCCCTGGCCCACAACTACCGCCTGCTCCGGGGTCTGACTCCGGAGACCAAATTCCTGGGCCTGGTGAAGGCCAACGCCTATGGCCACGGAGCGGTACCCGTGGCCCAAAAGCTGGAGAGACTGGGAGCGGATATGCTGGCCGTGGCCTGCCTGGACGAGGCCGTCGAGCTGCGTCAGGCGGGGATTGCCCTGCCTATCCTCTGCCTGGGCCAGACCCCGCCCAAACTGGCCGGCGAGCTGCTGGAGTACGACATTACCCAGATGGTGGGCGATCTGGAGACGGGCAAGGCTCTGTCCGCCGCCGCTGAGGCCGCCGGAAGGACGCTGACCATCCATGTCAAGGTGGACACCGGCATGGGCCGGCTGGGTTTTCTCTGGCTGGAGGAGGACTCGTCCCCGACGAACGAGGAGGACTGGGCCTTCCGCCAGACGGATATTTATGAGCTGTGCTGTCTGCCCAATCTGCGTATGGAGGGCATGTTCACCCACTTTGCCAACGCCGACGGGGACGAGGCGTATACCGGAAGTCAGCTGCGCCGGTTCCTGGACCTGCGGAAGCGGATGGAGCAGTGGAATGTCTGCCCTGAAATTTGCCATTGCGCGGCAAGCGCCGCTGTGTTAAACTATAGTGAGACCTGTATGAATATGATCCGTCCCGGCATTGCCCTGTACGGCTATGTTCCAGACCCCTCGGTGAGGGACCCGGGCTTGAAGCCGGTGATGACGGTAAAGAGCCGGATCGCCGTGGTCCGGGGCCTGCCCGCCGGGGCGAAGATCAGCTACGGCTGCACCGCCGCTCTGGAGCGGGACTCCCAAATCGCCGTCCTGCCCATGGGCTACGGCGACGGCCTGCCCCGCTGCCTGTCCAACAAGCTGGAAGTGCTCATTGGGGACAAGCTCTGCCCCGTTCTGGGCCGTATCTGCATGGATATGTGCATGGTGGACGTGACCGACGTCCCCGGCGTGAGGGCGGGGGATGTGGCCCAGATCTACGGCCCCGGACTGACAGACTGGGCCGCCCAGCTGGCCGGGACCATCCCCTATGAATTATTGTGCCAGCTCACGCCCCGGATTCCCCGCCTCTATTTGGAGGGCGGAGCCCTAATTTCCTGAAAATCCGCTGAAAGCCCTATGGACGGGCCCTTTGAGGACCTGTCCGCCGCCGTGACCCGCCTGCCTGTCCCCGCATAGGATGAGCTGGAGCACAGGGGCGCTGAGCCCCTGGGGCGAAGGGCGCGGCGGGCTTCCGGAGTGGGCCGGGGCCGCTATGGCCGCTTGAACGCTCAAATTCTTTTTCCAAAGAGGTATAAGGCCCGCCGCCCCGTGGGAGAATCATAGTACAGCGTTACATAAGACCAGCCCTGGCTGTAACGCGGTGCTATCTTCCAGCGGAGTGTGAGTTTACTTGGATAACAGCGTGAAACGAGGCGACATTTTCTACGCCGATCTGAGCCCCGTGGTGGGCAGCGAGCAGGGGGGCGTGCGCCCTGTCCTCATCGTACAGAACGACACCGGAAACCGGCACAGCCCTACTGTGATTGCTGCGGCTATCACCTCCCAGACGGGAAAAGCCCGGCTGCCCACCCACATTTCGGTGGCGCCGCTGAGTTGCGGCCTGCCCAAAGAGTCGATCATCCTGCTGGAGCAGGTGCGCACCTTGGATAAACGCCGCCTACGGGAGAAGATGGGCCGCTTGGACGACGGCGTGATGAAAAAGGTAGACGCCGCTATCGCGGTGAGCTTCGGCCTCCACCCGGAGTCCATGGTGTAGCCGCAGGGGCGGTATGTACCTGTCCGCGTATGAAACGATGAGTAAAAATGCGGGCGGCCACAGGCCGCCCCCGCATAAAAAGGAGAACGTACTTATGAAAAAACAGGACAAGCGTTGGACCACCCGGCTGGGGGCGCTGGCTCTGTCGGCCGCCCTGCTGGGAACAGCCGCGGCCCTGGCCGCCGGCGGTGATCAGAACGACCCTTTGATTACCCTCAGCTACCTGAATCAGACCGCAATTCCGCAGATTGTGCGGCAGGTGGAGGAAAAGACTGCTGAGACGCAGAAGGAGCTGGAGCATAGCTTTGCCCAGCAGGTGGAGCAGTATAAGCGGGAGGCTGGCCAGGGGAGCGACGTCTCCGGCTCTGCGTCCTACGTGCTGGTTACCCTGACCAGCGGACAGATTATATCGCTGGATGTGGGCTGTGAGGTGCTTCTCCGAGTGGGTTCGGCCTCCGTCCAGGCGGATGGCAGCCCCGCCCTCATTGATCTGTCCAGCGGTGGAACGGTCAACAGTGGTACGTCTCTGACGAAAAACCATTTGTATATGTCTACAATTGAGGGCAGGACCCTCACTGCTACTGCCAGTACAGTAAAGCTGCTGGTTCGGGGGGGACACTCCATCACATGAACCGACGGAAAACGCGTCCGTCCGGAAAATCCCGGACGGGCGCGTTTCATCTATTCGGACATGCTTCCGGACCCGACCGTGAGGGTGGTGAGCGGTCCGGTTGGAGGCCAGCTTGCCGCAGCGGCGGCAGCGGTGGATGACAGCCAACTCCCCGCCTTGGCACAAAACAGGTTAAAGCATATGGAAGCGTTCCTTGCAAGCCAAACGGCTGGTTCAGGTCTGGCCTGCGGGAGAATATCCGTCCGCAAACTGGGAGATTTTATGAATGCCACAGAAAAGTGAAAAAATTGACAAAAAATTTTATTCATAAAATGCACAAGAAAGTGCAGTAAAAGGGCAATTTAAGCTTGACAAAACAACAAATTTTGTTAGAATGATAAAAGGTCGAAAAAGGCGTACGCCTTTTTTCCGCTTTGCTGACGCAAAGCGGAAAAGAAAACCGGCTTTGTACAGCCCTAAGACACAAGGCACTTTTTAGGAGGTATACAATGAAAAAGAGGATCAGCATGCTGCTGGCCGCGGCCATGATGCTCACCCTGGTGAGCTGCGGCGGTAAGCCCAGCACCCCCAGCACCTCTGGCAGCCAGAGCAACCCTGGCAGCCAGAGCAACCCTGGCAGCCAGAGCAACCCTGGCAGCCAGAGCAATACCAGCGCCAATCAGTCCAACGCCGGCGGCGACGCCGCTGCGGACTGGCACATCGGCATCATCACCGGCACCGTTTCTCAGTCTGAGGACGACCTGCGCGGTGCTGAGGCTATCCAGGCCAAGTATGGCAAGGACAAGGTCATCCTGGCTACCTATCCCGACAACTTCACTGAGGAGACTGAGACCACTATCCAGAGCATCGTCAATATGTCTGATGATCCCCTGATGAAGGCTGTCATCGTCAACCAGTCTGTCCCCGGCACCGCCGAGGCCTTCCGTCAGATCAAGGAGCGCCGCCCCGACATTCTGTGCATCGCCGGCGAGGCCCATGAGGACCTGCCCGTGGTGGGCGCTACCGCCGATCTGGTCTGCAACAACGACTTCGTCTCCCGCGGCTACTTGATCATCAAGACCGCCCACGATCTGGGCTGCGACACCTTCGTGCACATCTCCTTCCCCCGGCACATGTCTTATGAGACCATGAGCCGCCGTGTGGCCGTTATGAGGGAGGCCTGCAAGGAGTTTGGCATGACTTTTGTGGAGGAGACCGCTCCTGATCCCACTACCGACGTGGGCGTCACTGGCGCTCAGGCTTACGTGCTGGAGAAGGCCCCCGAGTGGATTCAGAGATATGGCCAGAATTCTGCCTACTTCTGCACTAACGACGCCCACACCGCTCCTCTGCTGCAGCGGCTGCTGGAGCTGGGCGGCTACTTCATTGAGGCCGACCTGCCCTCTCCTCTGATGGGCTACCCCAACGCTCTGGGCGATTTGGACCTGACTGCCGAGGCCGGCGACTTTGACGCCATCCTGGCCAAGGTGGAGAAAGCCGTTGTGGATGCCGGCGGCGACGGCCGCTTCGGTACTTGGGCTTACTCCTATGGCTACTGCCTGTCCGCTGGTCTGGCTCAGCACGCCATCAACGTGATCGAGAGCGAGGGCGAGGTCGACATTGCCGACATGGACGCCGTGGCCGAGGCCCTGCAGGAGTACTCCCCCAGAGCTGCCTGGAACGGCTCCGGCTATACCAACGCCGACACTGGCGTGAAGGAGGACAATGTCTTCCTGATCTATCAGGACACCTATATCATGGGCAACCCCGGCAAGTTCATGGGCGCCACCGACGTTGAGGTGCCCGAGAAGTACTACACCGTCAAGTAAGAAAAGCTCCGTGCTTTGACTGGAAACCAATGCTGGAAACAGGGGTGAGGTTCATCCTCTCCCCTGTTTCCTTAGATAAAAGGGTGTGATTTCGATAGCTAGTTCAACTGCGCCTCTGCTGGAAATGCGGGGCATTAAAAAGGACTTTTTCGGAAACCAGGTCCTCACCGACATCAATTTCACCCTGGGCGCGGGACAGGTCCTGGGCCTGTG
>CATKHE010000144.1 GCA_949747935.1 uncultured Eubacteriales bacterium | reverse complement strand
TGCCGTACAGCTCCTCATAAAAGGCGTTGGTCAGCGGGGGCTGGTGGTCACCGAAGAAGACCACCAGGGTGGGCTCCCCGCACTGGCTGTAGTAGGTAATCAGCTGCTCCAGAGCCTTGTCGCTCTCCCGCATCAGGTCCAGGAACTGCTCGGCGGTGTAGTCCGCCGCCTTCAGGTTGTTGGGCAGCTGAATGGTCCGGGGCAGGTTCTTCCAGCCCTGGGCATAGCCGCTGTGGTTCTGCATGGTGACGTTGAAGAAGAAGCTGCTGTCTTCCGTCTCGGTGGATTTATAAATCATTTCATAGTCCGACCTGTCGGAGATATAACTGCGGATCAGATAAGGGCTGGGGACATCCTCTTCATACATCTGCCGGTCAAAATTCAGATACTGGTAAGCCAGCACCCGGTTCCAACCCGAGGATTTGTAGGGGTGAAAGGCCGTTGTGGCATAGCCCTGGCTGCTGGCCAGGGCGGCTAGGGATGGCATGCCTTCCTCCACGTAGAGCTGGTAAGCCACCGTATGAGGGGGCTGGAACAGACTGGTGAAGCCGGTGAGATACTCGAACTCAATTGTGGCGGTGCCGCCCCCGGTGACGGAGGAGTACATCCACCCCTTGATGGTATTCTCTTCCAGGGAATGCAGAAAGGGAGTGGGGTCCTCCGAGGCGTCCAAACGGTCAAAGATTGTCAGATCGCCAAAGGACTCGTTCATAATCGCCACAATATTAACCGGTTTTTTAGCCGGGTCCGCCGGGACGCCAGGGTATCGCTCCATCAGCTCCAGCACCACATCCTTGGAGTAGTCCGCCGGTTTATCCACAGAGGAGTACCGCAGGGCGATGGAAAAATTGAGCAGAAAACCGTTGCGCTGGGTAACCCACTGCTGGGTATAGATATCCAAAGCGGGAAGCATCCCTGTACAAAAAAAGGCGTAGCAGTAGCAGACTATAGTCCCCCACAGAGCAATTCCGGCCAGCGGCTCGATTTTGGCCCGCTTTTTCTGGGGAACGCAGAAGAAAACCAAAGCTAGGTAGGCGGTGAAAAGAATGGCCGCCTGAATAATGTAGGAGTCAAAGGAATAATCAAAGCCGTCAGCCACATTGGCTGCGGTGCGCCAGCCAGTGATATCCGCCGGGAAGAGGATACGGCCGCGAAACCGAAGAACATAGTGATTCACCAGTCCAAACAGAAAGCAAAAGGAGGTCCCCGCCACCGCCGCTCTCCTGTTCCGCCCAAGGAGCAACCGCAGCGCGGCAAAAATACAGTAATAAAACACCATATTCATTGCGATCTGCCAGGCGGCCAGATCCTTGAACACATTATTTTCGTTTAATATCTCTACCATCCACAGGCATGCCCAGGGTCCCAGCAGAAAGACCAGCCGGGATGCCCACCTGCCCGGATGCTCCACCATGTCCCTGGTCAGCCGACGGGACGCGTCACGAATCGCTGTCATATTTTTTCCACGTCCTTTCATGGGCTGAAAGCAGTCAATGTTTAGCATAGCGGTTTCTGAAAAAAATGCAAGGGGCTTCGTCTATCTTTAAGAAAAATTTAATTTCTTCTTTTATAGACGTAAAATCCCCTGTCAGGTCCCCTGCGTTTTGACCAAAAAAATGCGGATGCATATTGGAATTTTAAATATTTATCTATTGACTATGAATATTTTCTCAGGGTATAATCAGATCAGTGTCCGGCAGACCGGACTGTGTTATCCAGCCTCTATGAAAAGGAGTTTTTAAAATGAAAAAGATTCTTGCTTTGGCTATGGCCGCGGCCATGGCCCTGTCGATTGCCGCCTGCGGCAATCAGGGAGACGCCAAGGGCAACACCTCTGGCAGCAATCCCGGTACCTCCTCCAGCGCGCCCCAGGGCGGCGCCGACATCTCGGTGTATACCAACGCCTACTTCGCCCCTTTTGAGTACTACGACGGCACCGAAATCGTGGGCGTGGATGTGGACGTCATGAATATGGTAGGTGAGAAGCTGGGCCGGAAGGTCAGCTACACCAACGTGGAGTTCGGCACCATCATCGACACAGTTTCCGCCGGCAAGCTGGCCGATGTAGGCGCAGCTGGCATCACCATTACCGAGAGCCGGCAGAAATTGGTGGATTTCTCCGATCCCTACTTCACCTCCGTGCAGTATGTGATCTTCCCCGCCGGCACCATGACCCCCGACGGTACCGACGGCGACGTCAGCTACATTCTCTGGGACTCTCTTGCCGGTAAGAAAATCGGCGTACAGGCCGATACCACCGGCGACATCTATGTGGATATGGAGATCAATGCCGTGAACGGCGACGACTACGGCCTGGAGCGTGACGGTATGCTCCTGAACTCCGGCGCCGTCGAGACCCGCTACGACAGCGCTCAGCTGGCGGCGGACGCCGTGGGCGCGGGCCAGGTGGACGTGGTGGTCGTGGATTATCTGCCCGCCTCCTACATCGTGGAAAAGAACACCGGCTTTGAGTGCGCGGCCCTGTACTACGCGGGCGGCGAAGGCGAGAACCCCACCCCTACCGAGGAACAGTACGCCATCTGCGTCACCAAAGGACAGGACGAGCTGCTCCAGGCCATCAACGATGTTCTGGCTGACTTGGGCGAGGACGGCATCAACGACCTGGTGATGAAGCACATGGGTCTGAAATAAGCACAAGCTGTGGCGGAACGGTACCCTTAGGCACTGTTCCGCCACATGACTATAGACATAGAAAGCCGGTGGAATGATGACCTTTTTTGAGAAATTTACCCTGATTTTCACAAATGCGAAATACCTGGACAGTATGCTGACTGGTCTGCGCATGACCCTCGCTATTTCTGTGGGTGCGGCGATTCTGGGTTTAATTCTGGGGACAATTGTGGCGCTGGTTGGGCTGTCCCATTCAAAAAGCCCGTTGATAAAGTTCCCCAAGCTGATCTGCGCAGTCTATGTCACCGTGATACGGGGCACTCCGATGGCCCTTCAGCTGTTCATTATGGCCTTTGTTGTCTTGGCCATCCGAGGCTTCCCTCTGGTAGTCACAGCCATTATTGCTTTCGGGATAAACTCCGGCGCATATGTGTCAGAAAATATCCGCGGAGGCATTTTGTCGGTGGACATTGGTCAAACCGAGGCTGGGCGCTCTCTGGGACTGTCAGCCGGAGCCACTATGTGGTATATTGTCATCCCACAGGCCATCAAAAATGTGATTCCCTCCATTGGCAATGAGCTGATCGCCCTGATTAAGGAGACCTCCATCGTCAGCATGATCGGTATGTATGACTTGACCGCCGCAGCTAAAAATGTGGGCAGCGGACAAAATCTGGCAAACTATCTGGCCCCCATGACGGTAGCGGCTCTGTTCTATCTGGCCATCGTCTATCTGCTCACCTTTGTTATCAAGAAAATCGAGGGGAGGCTACGTCAAAGTGATCGACGTTAAAAACCTGTCCAAGTCGTTTGGGAACCATCTGGTGCTGGACAACATCACCGAACACATCTCCCCGGGGGAAAAAGTGGTGGTAATCGGTCCTTCCGGTTCAGGTAAGTCCACCTTCCTGCGCTGCCTCAATCTGCTGGAGACTCCCACTAAAGGAACTATCACCTTTGAGGGCGCCGTTATAACCGACTCCAAGGTAAAGATCGACAAAATCCGGCAGCAAATGGGCATGGTCTTTCAACATTTCAATCTCTTCCCCAACATGACCATTCGAAAGAACATAACCTTAGCCCCAGTTCAGACCAAGCTGATGAGTCAGGAGGAGGCTGACGAGGTGGCATCCTCCCTGCTGAAGCGTGTGGACCTGTCTGACAAGGCGGCGGCCTACCCCAATCAGCTCTCCGGCGGGCAGAAGCAGCGCATCGCTATCGTCCGGGCCCTGGCTATGAAACCCAAGGTCATGCTTTTTGACGAGCCCACCTCCGCCTTGGACCCCGAGATGGTGGGCGAGGTGCTGGACGTGATGAAGGAGTTGGCCCAGGAAGGCATGACCATGGTGGTGGTCACCCACGAGATGGGCTTTGCCCGGGAGATGGGCAGCCGTGTTCTCTTCATGGACGGCGGTCATATCCTGGAACAGAATACGCCGAAGGAGTTTTTTGATCACCCTCAGAATCCCCGAACTCAGCTGTTTTTGTCCAAGGTTCTATAATCGCTTTCCCACCGCATATAGGTCTTTCAGGACCGCCCCGCTCCCGGCGGGACGGTCCATTCTCTTTTGAGGTGGTATGCGGTGAATCTTTTGACAATGACAGCGGATTTTCTCTGGAATCCCTGGCTGCTGGGCCTGTTTCTGGCAACGGGGCTGCTCTACTCCATCGGCTCCGGATTCTTTCAGATTTTCGAATTTCGGCTTTGGTGGCATACCACGGCGGGGTCTCTGATTCAGAAGCAAAACCCAAGGAGCGGCGGTCTCTCCTCTCTCCAGGCCCTGACCACCGCCCTAGCCTCTACAATGGGCACCGGTTCGATTGCCGGTGTGGCTGCCGCCCTCACCCTTGGCGGGCCGGGAGCGGTATTCTGGATGTGGATTTCCGCTCTCCTAGGCATGATGACCAGCTGCGGGGAAAAGCTCCTGTCTGTCAAATACCAGCATTCCGGGTCCAGTGGCAGTCTCCTGGGGGGCCCCATGTACTACATCCGGGACGGCTTGGGTTCGCCGCTGCTGTCCGTCTGCTTCTGTCTGGCCTGCATTCCCGCCACCCTGACAGGCGGGAATCTGATTCAGTCCTCCTCCATCGCCTCCAGCCTGGAGGCCGCCTTTCACCTGCCCAGGCTGCCGGTAGGGCTGGCCACCGCTCTGCTGGCGGGACTGGTGATGGTGGGGGGAGTGGGCCGAATTGCGGCGGTTTCTTCCACTCTAGTGCCCGCTATGGCGGCTCTCTACCTGGGCAGCGGCGGTCTGGTGCTCCTGCTCCATTGGAATAAGATTCCTGAAGCTTTGGGACTGATTTTCTCCTGTGCCCTCTCCCCTGCCGCAGCCTTGAGCGGCGGGGCAGGCTGGACAGTATCCGCCGCTCTGCGCTACGGGGTGGCCCGGGGGGTATTCACTAACGAGGCCGGACTGGGCACCTCTGCTATCGCCCATGGGACCGCCCAAACGGACCACCCTGCCCGGCAGGGAATGTGGGGAATCTTCGAGGTCTTTCTGTCCACCCTGCTGGTCTGTACTGTTACAGCGCTGGCTGTCCTGGTCAGCGGGCTGCCCCTCTCCCCCGACGGACTGACAGGAGCTCCCCTCACCGCCGCCGCCTTCGGCTCCGCCCTGGGCCCTGTGGGAGAAGGAGTGGTGGCTTTCTCTCTGCTCCTGTTCGCCTTCTCCTCCATTCTAGGCTGGAGCTACTACGGTGAGGTCTGTCTGGACTTTCTGTCCGGCGTCAGGCTGGTTCCCCTTTACCGCGCTGTCTTCCTGCTGTGTACACTGACTGGAGCCCTCTGGAGCCCTCAGGTCATTTGGCAGCTGGTGGATCTCTGCAATGCCCTGATGGCTCTGCCAAACCTGGCGGCGCTGCTAATCCTTGCGCCCCAGGCACTTGGAGATCTGCGCCGCTGGAGCGTCCGGACCGGCAGAAAGAAAACCTCCGGCAAAGCGAAGAAATTATAAAAACCCTATTGACAGTTTGGGCAAATATGCCTATCATAAGGACAGGTACACGCACAGGCAAAAAATAGAAGGAGCGACACATTATGATCTTTGAAAAGCTGGCTGCCCTGATTGCCGAGCAATTCAATGTCGATGCAGACACTATCACCATGGAAACCTCTTTCACCGACGATTTAAACGCTGATTCTGTGGACATTGTGGACTTGTCCATGGCGCTGGAAGAAGAATTCGGTATCGAGGAGTTGGGCGAGGAGGAGGCCTCCTCTATCACCACGGTAGGCGACCTGGTACGTTTCCTCCAGAATAAAATTGATTGATCCCAATCCACAAAAAACTGACGGAACTCCGCTTGAAGGCGGAGTTCCACCATTTAAAACCAGCCGACAGACAAAATCAGGCGGGTTTAAGGAGTTTATCATGACTACACTGGAAGAAAAGCTGGGCTACACCTTTCAAGACCCCTCTCTGCTGGAAAACGCACTGACTCACAGTTCCCGGGCCAACGAGAGCCGGGGCAAGCTGTCCAGCAACGAAAGACTGGAATTTCTTGGGGATTCCGTCCTTGGAATGGTGGTTGCTGATCATCTGTACCGCAGTCATCCTGATCTGCCCGAGGGAGACCTGACCCGTACCCGGGCGGCGCTTGTCTGTGAAGAGAGCTTGGTAGAGGCGGCTCAGGAATTGGGGCTGGGGGAGCATTTGAGACTTGGCAAGGGGGAAAATTCCGGCGGAGGCCGTGAGCGTCCCTCCATCCAGGCGGACGCAGTGGAGGCTGTTCTGGCCGCCATCTATCTGGACGGCGGCATTGGTTCAGCCCGGAAATTCATTCAAAGATTTATCCTCAGCCGCGAGATTACCAGCCTTTCCAAGCCCCGCGACCACAAGACAGCCCTTCAGGAATTGGTTCAGCGGGAGAGCGGACAGGTTCTCCAATATCGTCTGGTGGGCGAAGAGGGTCCAGACCATAACAAGCGTTTTTTTGTGGAGGTTACCCTCAACGGCCGCTCCATCGGCTCCGGTTCCGGCCACAGCAAAAAAGAAGCTGAGCAGATGGCGGCCCAGGCTGCTATCACAACCCTGAAAAATCCTTCTTAGATAAAATCCAGCGCCGTCTCTACCGACGGCGCTGGATTTTATTCTAGGATTCAATTCCGCGGGAAATCAAATATTTCTTGACCATCAGAGCCACCTTAAAGGTGATTGCGTCATCGAACTCACGCAAATCCAGTCCGGTAAGCTTTTTAATCTTCTCCAGCCGGTAAACCAAGGTGTTTCGATGCACAAAGAGCTTCCGGGCAGTTTCAGAGACATTCAGATTATTTTCAAAGAACTTGTTAATTGTGAGCAGCGTCTCCTGATCCAAAGCATCGATGGGACTCTTTTTAAAGACCTCCTGCAGGAACATCTGACACAAAATGGTGGGCAGCTGATAGATCAGGCGGCCAATACCCAAGTTCTCATAGTTGATAACGGTCTTTTCCGTATCAAAGACCTTCCCCACGTCAATAGCCACCCCCGCCTCCTTATAGGCCCGGGCCAAATCACGGATATGGGGGACGACAGTGCCAATGCCAACCACCACCTTTACGCCCAGCTCCTGGCTGACCGCAGTGACAATCTGCTTGGCGATCTTACCCAGTTCCTTGGCGTCTGCCCCCTCATGCAGCTGCTTGATCAGCGCCACGTCGGTCTCGTTGATGGAGATGACAAAATCTGTCTGCTTATCCGGGAACAGACTCTGAACAATGTCGATGGCCGAGACGTCAGTCGGGCCCAGCTGGCGCACCAGAAAAGCGGCCCGAGGCACCTCGGAGACAAAGTGAAGTTCCTTGGCCTGCGTATAAATATCACCTAAAAGAATATTGTCTGAGATGATATTTTTTACAAATGTAGCTTTATCATGCTTTTCCTCATAGTAGGTCTTCGCTCCATTAAAGGCCACAACCGCCATGGCACACAGAGAGGCGGCCAGCTCGTCCTCGCCCTTAACAAAAGCGGCATAATCAAACTGAGCCCCCCAGCCCGCCAGGGGCTTGAAGGTCCTTCCCTCGAATCGGGCCACTCCGTTTTCCGCACCGTTGATGGCGGCTACCGCTCCGGACCAATGCTCGCCAATGCAGGTTAATTCACTGCAGGCGACCACGATTCCCTCCGAGTCTACCACACCCACCGTGCGGCTGATATTGTCCTTCATCTGGAGTACAACACCCTGGAACATCCTGCTTGACACAGTGATCCCTCCTACATTCTCTTTTGTGATCACCTTTATTATAACGGTTCTCCCCCCGGTTTGGCAAGGGTTTTTTTTGATTTTTTGTTCAGTTTGCCCAATTTCTATAGAGCCGCCTCAAAATCCTTCAATCGAGCTGTCTCACTGCCTGTCAAAAACCGCCATGTTCCGGCCTCCAGCCCCTCGTCCAGGGTCAGCGGCCCCATAGCAACCCGGTGAAGCGACAGCACCGGCTTGCCCCGAGCAGCCAGCATCCGCTTCACCTGATGGTACTTCCCCTCCCGCAGTGTAACCATACAACGGCTCCCATCTCCCAGCGGCTCCAGCCCGGCAGGAAGACAGCACAGACCGTCTTCCAGCACAATTCCGGCGGCCAGCGCCTGGACGTCTTCCGTGTCCACCCGGCCCTCCACTTGGGCCAGATATACTTTGTCCACATGCTTCCGGGGCGAGAGAATCCGGTGGGTCAGATCCCCGTCGTCAGTGAGAAGCAGCAGTCCCGTTGTGTCCTTATCCAGCCGTCCTACCGGAAACAGTCCCCGACGGCGAAGCTCCGTCGGCAACAGATCCAGCACAGTGGCCTGCCTCCTGTCCTCAGTGGCAGAAAGCAGCCCCGCCGGCTTGTGGAGCATCACATAGATATAGGGAGCACAGTCCATCCGCTGACCATCCACCGACAAAATTACGGATGCCGGGTCCACTTTCTCCTCCCCTTTTCTCATAAGCACACCGTTCGCCAGCACCCGCCCCTGCCGGATCAGGTCTTTAATCTCCCTGCGGCTCCACCTCCCTGTGGAGCACAAGAGCTTGTCAATACGTTCCACAGCATTCTCTCCTCTCTCATCTGTTTTCAATCATAACCCCGGGCGTCCAGGCATATTCTCTAGGGAAAACAAGCTATGGAAGGAGAAATGTGCTGTGCTGATTATGACCGCCAAGCTGCCCAAACGGAAGCTGACCCTGGGGGTGGCCGCAGCAGCCCTGCTCTGCTGCTGTGCCATCGCCCTGAATTTCGGTCAGGCCCTCACCCGGGAGGCCTCCGCCTCCGCCATCCCCAGTCCAAAAGGAATAAAATCCAATCAGGATCGAATCGACTATCTGTCCGCCTATGGATGGCAGGTGGAGGAAGAGCCAATCGCAACCCAAGAGCTACTCATCCCGGAGGAAATGGACGAGAGCTACGACGATTATTTGGCCCTTCAGAGCCAACAGGGCTTTGATTTGCAAAAATACGCAGGCAAACGGGTCAAACGCTACACCTATGAGATACTGAACTATCCCACAGGTGAAGCAGAAGTGCAGGTTAATCTGCTGATCCGCAAAAATACTGTGGTAGGCGGCGAGGTCCTATCTCCTCAGCTGGACGGTTTTCTCCACGGGCTGTCTATGCCGTGATTACTTTTCCACAATATGTATATTCAGATGTTCATAGGTCATCTCCACCCCATGGCGAGCGAAAGATTCCCGAACACCCTCCAAAAGGGCATAGTACACATCCCAGTAATCTCTGGAGAGGGTCCACAAACGGACCAGATATTCAATGCTGCTGGACTGGTATTCTGACAGAAAGACCGCCGGGGCGGGATCGTCCAGAATGCCGGGAATGGCAGCTACCGCCTCCTGAATGGCCGTTCGCACCAAGGCAGTGGGAGCGTCATAGGAGGCTGTGAGCTTCAGGTCCATCCGCCGCTTGCCCAAAACGTTGTAATTGATAATCTTTGCGGCGGAGAGCTGACTGTTGGGGACAAAAATCTCCTTGTTGTCCGGCGTGATAAAGGTGGTATAGGCCAGGGCCAGATTGGAGATGGTACCGCTGACGCCGTCCGCCTCCACATAATCCCCCACCCCGAAGGGCTTGGTCACCAGCAGCACCAGTCCTCCGGCCAGATTGGCAAGGGTGTTTTGCAGCGCCATGGACACCGCCAATCCCGCCACACTGAGCATAGCGATGATGGAGGTGGTCTCCACCCCCAGGGTACCAGCCAGCATCAGCGCCAGAAGGAACCAGAGAAAGATCTTTACCGCGGTGTGGATATACATCTTGATAGACGCCACCGATTTGCCCCTGTCCAGCAGCCGGTCTACCATACGCATCAGCACCCGAATGACGAGCCAGCCCACCAGCACAAGTATGACCACCCGAAGCAGCCCGCCCAGGGTCAGGTCCTTCACCCCGACGGTGTTTCCCATCGTCTGGATGATCTCCTCCAAAGCTTCCATTGACATCTCCTCCTCAGGAAGACAGCCGGCCAAGAGGCCGGCTGTCTGATCGTTAATAGTTCATCTGCTTGCGGCGGGACAGGTTCATGGTGCCGTCCTGCATCTGATCCAGGCTCTCCAGGCTCTTTCCGGTGCCATAGGCCACACAGGAGATAGCATCGTCCGCCACATGGGTCTCAATGCCCGTGTGGGACTGAACCAGCTTGTCAAAGCCCCACAGCAGGGAGCCGCCGCCGGTCATAATAATTCCGTTGGTGGAGATATCGGCCACCAGCTCAGGAGGCGTGCGCTCCAGAACCCCGTGAATGGCCTCAAGAATACTGTTGGAGGTCTCCTCAAAGGCCTCGATCATCTCACTGGAGGTGACATTAAATACCCGGGGCAGGCCGGTCATCAGGCAGCGGCCCTTAATTTCCATTGTGACCTCCTCCGGACGGGGGAAGACACAGCCGATGTTGATTTTCAGCTCCTCGGCGGTACGGTCGCCAATCAGGACATTGTGCTTGCGGCGGATATATTTCACCACCGCCTCGTCAAACTTGTCGCCAGCCACCTTGATGGAGGCGGACTCCACCACGCCGCCCAGGGAGATCACTGCAATATCAGCGGTGCCGCCTCCGATGTCCACCACCATATGCCCGTCGGGCTTGGTGATGTCAATGCCGGCGCCAATGGCCGCCGCCACCGGCTCCTCGATGAGGTAGGCCCGGCGCGCGCCGGCCTGAATCCCAGCGTCTACCACAGCGCGTTCCTCCACCTCGGTAATGCCGGAGGGGACGCAGATCAGCAGGCGGGGCTTGAACAGGGAGAAGGAGGTCACCTTCTTCATGAACTCCTTGAGCATCCGTTCGGTCATGTCATAATCAGAGATAACACCCTCCCGCAGGGGACGCATGGCCACAATATTGCCGGGAGTTCTGCCCAGCATAGCTTGGGCCTCGGTCCCCACCTTGAGGAGCTTGCCTGTATTTTTGTCCATTGCGACCACGGAGGGCTCCCGCAGGACCACCCCTTTGTTGCGGATATATACTAAAACCGAAGCGGTGCCTAAATCAATACCGATATCTTTACTGAAGAAACCCATGTTCTGTTCCACCTTAACTATAATTTTGTTTATTTTTCATCCGTCTCGATCAGGGCGGCTCTAAAATACCAATTTGTATTATAACCTGTGGTCAAGCGCTTTTCAACCGTTTTTTCCAACAATTTTCGCCTTTTTTTCCGAAGCATTCCCGTTTCCTCTTGCCCGGGCCAGGGTAAGACAGAACACCTGTTCCGCACCGCCCTGCCGCAGCAGGGTGGCGCACTCACCGAGGGTGGCGCCAGAGGTGACCACATCGTCCACCAGCACCACCCGTTTCCCCGTCAGGCCCACTCCGGGCAACAGGGCATAGGCCCCTCGGGCGTTGGCCCGGCGTGCACTCTCCTCCGCCAGGTCGGACTGGGGGCCGGTATCCTTCACCTTCATCAGGACAGGCTCTGCCGGGACGGATAGCAGCCGCCCCATCTCCCGGGCCATCAGCTCCGCCTGATTGAATCCCCTCTGCCGGAACCGCTGTTTGGACAGGGGAGCCCAGCAGATCAGGTCGGCTCCCTCTGCGAGATGGTCGGTCAGACACTGGGCCATCACAACCCCAAAGGGCCTGCCCAGAGCCCGCACCCGACCAAATTTATACCGGTGAACAGCTTTACGGACCACTTCGTCATAGGCCAGAGGCGACCAGCACCCATCCGCGAAATCAATCCGCCGTTCCCCCGCCTTCCCCTCCAGCCACGGCAGGCCGGCCTCACATTTTGGGCAAGCCGGCACCCTGGGATTATCCAAAATCTTTTCACAGTAAGGACACTTGGGCGGGAAAAGCAAATCCAGCACATTCTCCCGAATCCTCATTTCAGCTCATCCTCCGGGATGGGACCGTGCTCCTTCTCATAGTCCCGGACGCATTTCTGAATCAGATACATGATCTGTCCGCTCATCGTCCGGCCCTCCGCGCCCGCCACATACCGGAACCTGTCATGCAGCCTGCTGTCCATGCGGATGCTCAGATGGGTCTTGTCCACCATATGCTTCCCTCCACAGTATCAAGTGAGTAAAGCATATCCATTGGCATAAGACCCAGTCTAAAATCAGTGCATTTTTACGGCTTAATTTTCACCTCCGACAGTGAAAAGCAGCCCGCCGGTTTCGGCGGGCTGCGGCGTTACTCCTCGGGGATAGGCATGGGGGCCTCTACCTTGGGTCCGGCAGTCTCGCCGTAGGTCTTGGCAATCCCCTCCAGAGCCCCCTCCTGGGTGTCCACCAGCTGGGTGATCCTGTTCAGTCCGGCCCGTACCCGGTCCAGCTCGCTGGCCGCATGGGAGACGGTAATCTCCACCTCTCCCCGCATAGCGCTGTATTCCTTTTCCATCCGCTCCAGCCACTGCTCCAACTGACGGCGGACCCGCTGGGCGTCCCGCTCCGCTTTCTCCTGGATGGACTGCGCCCGCCGGTGGGCGTCCAGCTCAACCCCTGCGGTGCGGTCTTTGATCTGGACATACGCCCGGGCATCGGGCAGCACGCCGTCCAGCTTGGCCTGAAGCTTGTCCCGCTCCCCGCAGACCGTCTCCCATTCCCGGCGCACCTGTTCCAGCTCCTGACGGGCCTGGACGGTCTCCTTCTGACTGGCTGACAGCTCCCGGTCAGTCTGTTCAAGCTGAGCGTTCAAACTGTCCCGCCCCTGCCGGGCAGTCTCCAACTCCCGCTGGGCCTCCTCCAACTGGCGGCGGAGGTCCTCCCTCTCCTGACGGAGCGTCTCAATCTGACGGCCGGCCTCCTCCAGCTGGCCGCTGAGCTGCTGCTGGACCTGAGCGGCCTGCTTGGACTGCTCCTCTAAAAAAGTGAGTACATCCTGCTTATTGAAGCCGCCTACCGCAGCGGAACGGAACGGATGATCCATAATTTCTACCTCTCTCAAACGGCCGGTCGGGCCGGTAATCCTGTCACTGTTTGAGGTATTTTATCACAGTCCGCCGTAAAATACAATCACTTCTCTGTTATTCACGCAAAATCCCTTGTATTTCATTGACGGGACGGCCTTGAAATGATATACTGTCTTAGTTTTAAAGCATATTTTACCAAGGGAGACAGGAAGCTATGTGGCTGTCCGACAAATGGAACGACTATGAACTGATTGACTGCGGCCAAGGGGAAAAGCTGGAGCGCTGGGGAAACCAGCTGCTGGTCCGTCCCGACCCCCAGGCCATTTGGAACACCCCCCGGTCCCATCCGGGCTGGAAACATAACGCCGGGCGGTATTCCCGCTCCTCCTCCGGG
>CATKHE010000143.1 GCA_949747935.1 uncultured Eubacteriales bacterium | reverse complement strand
GCCGTTGTCAACCAAAAGGGCGGGGTGGGCAAGACTACCACCACCGTCAACATCACCGCCGCCCTCCACGAGCTGGGCAAGCGGGTGCTGCTGTGCGACTTCGACCCCCAGGCCAACGCCACCTCGGGCATGGGAGTGGACAAAAACGCCGCCTCCCCAAACGTCTACGACCTTCTGGTCAGCGATTCGGACCCCGTTCGGGCGGTGGTGTCCACCAAATACGGCGATGTGCTGCCCTCCAACAAGGCCCTGGCCGGGGCGGGCGTTGAGATGATCGGCATTGACCACCGGGAGAGGCTGCTCAAGCAGGCGCTGGACACCCTGTCCGACCGGTACGACTTTATTCTCATCGACTGCCCCCCCTCCCTGGAGCTGCTCACTGTAAACGCCCTGTGCGCCGCCGGCTCTCTGCTGGTGCCGGTGCAGTGCGAGTACTACGCCCTGGAGGGCCTGAGCGACCTGCTGGCCACCGTCCGGCTGGTAAAGCGGAAGCTGAACCCCGACCTGGTAATGGAGGGGGTGCTGCTCACCATGTTCGACAGCCGGACCAACCTCTCCCTCCAGGTGGCGGAGGAGGTCAAGCGCCACTTCCCCGGGCAGGTCTACGCCACGGTGATCCCCCGGAACGTCCGCCTGTCCGAGGCCCCCAGCCATGGCAAGCCCATCTCTGCCTACGATCCCTACTCCCGGGGCGCCGAGGCCTACAAGCTGCTGGCCGAGGAGATGTGCGGCGATCTGTGACGGCATCAGAAAGGCGGCGTGTCCGATGGCCGCGCCCTACAGAATTGATAGCGGCGATGTAGGGCGCGACGACCCGGCGTGCCGCGCCAAAGATAAATGCGAGGTAACAATATGGCAAAACGAAAGACAGAACTGGGCCTTGGCCGGGGCTTGAACGCCCTGCTGGGCGACCCGGACCTGACTGAGCAGAACGAGGGCTCCATCTCTCTGCCCATCTCCCAGGTGGAGCCGGGGCTGAACCAGCCCCGGAAGCGGTTCGACGAGGACGCCCTGGCCGACCTGGCCGACTCCATCCGGGTCCATGGCATCATTCAGCCCCTGACGGTGCGGCGGCTGGCCACCGGCTACTATCAGATCATCGCCGGGGAGCGGCGGTGGCGTGCGGCCAAGGCCGCAGGCCTGACGGAGGTCCCCGCCGTCATCATCGAGGCGGACGACCGGAAGGTGATGGAGCTGGGGCTGATCGAAAACCTCCAGCGGGAGGACCTGAATCCTGCCGAAGAGGCCCGGGGCTACCGCACCCTGATGGAGGACTATGGCCTGACCCAGGACCAGGTGGCCCAGCGGATGGGCAAGTCCCGCCCCGCCGTCACCAACATCCTGCGTCTGCTGGCCCTGCCTGAGGAGGTCATGGCCCTGGTGGAGGAGGGCGCTCTCTCCGCCGGCCACGCCCGGACCATTCTGGGGGCCCCCACCGCCGCCCTCCAGCGAGAGGCGGCCAAAAAGGTGGTGGAAGGACAGCTCTCCGTCCGGCAGACCGAGGCCCTCATCAAGGCCCTCCAGAAGGAAAAAAAGGCGAAGCCCAAGCCCCAGGGCCCCGACCTGTCCCTCTACTTGGGGGAGCTGGAGAAAGACCTGGGCAGCCGTTTCGGTCGGAAGGTGAAGATCGCCCACAGGGGAAAGAAGGGCCGGATTGAGCTGGAGTACTATAATGAGCAGGATCTGGAAACACTTTTAGAGCTCCTCCGGCGGTCCGGTGACGAAGGGAGTGACCCCTATGGCTTCTTCTGACCGGCGCAAAGCCCCCAGCGAGCCCTTCATCGAAGACGCCCACCTCTTCCCCGACAGCCGGGAGAACCGGCGTTCCCCTCCCCCCGGACAGGACCCCCGCCGGCGCAAGAGCCAGCAGCGGCGGCGCAGCTCCGTGTTCCGCTATATCGCCGTGCTCTTCGCCGCCGCCTTCGTCCTTCTGCTCTACACCTTTATGATGGAGCGCCGGCAGAGTCAACAGCAGATTGACGACCTGCGGCAGTCCGCCTCCGCCACCAAGACCCTCCAGGGCCTGCTGGACGAGAACAGCCTGCTGAAAATCAAAATCGACGAGCTGGGGGAGCAGGTCAAGGAGCTGAAGCGGCAGCTTGCCGCCGCCCAGACGGACCAGAGCGAAGCGGAGACTCAGCTCCAGGCCCAGGAGCGGGCCGTCCAGGCCATGCACTGGTTCTGGCAGATTGACGAGGCCTATGTCCGGGGCCGGAACAAGCTGTGCCGGGAGCTGATTCAGTCCCTGGAGGACGCGGGCCTCCAGAACGACCTCCCCCGGGAGAATTTCACCCAAAACGACCGCTTCTCCCCCTACGACCGCTATCTGGAAATTCGGGGACGGTTGATTAAATAGGGCGGGCGCCCTCCCAGTCAGTTCTGCGGACTGGCAGTTCCCCAGAGGGACAGGCGGCGCGGCGAAGCCGTTACGGAGAGGGCCGCCTCCCAAGGGCCACAATGTTTCACGTGAAACATTCCCCATCATTCAACGCGCACTGCCACTCCCCTCGCCTCTCCCTCTGGGACAGGTGGCGCGGCGAAGCCGCGACGGAGAGGGCCGCCTCTCAAAGGCCACAATGTTTCACGTGAAACATTCCACACCATTTAATAAGGAGATAAGATACCATGCTGGACATTCGATTTATTCGGGAGAACCCGGAGGCTGTAAAGGAAAACATCAAGAAGAAGTTCCAGGAGGAGAAGCTCCCCCTGGTGGACCGGGTGCTGGCCCTGGACGCAGAGAACCGGGCCGCCATGTCCGAGGCCAACGAGCTCCGGGCCGCCCGAAACACCCTCAGCAAGCAGGTGGGGATGCTCATGGGTCAGGCCAAGAAGGACCCCTCCAAGCTGACCGAGGCCGAGGAAGCCAAGGCCAAGGTGAAGGCCAACGCCGACCGGCTGGCCGAGCTGGAGGAGAAGGAGACCCGGCTGGCCGAGGAGATCCGGAGGATCATGCTGATCATCCCCAACATCATCGACCCCTCCGTCCCAATCGGCCCCGACGACTCCGCCAACGTGGAGGTGGAGCGCTTCGGCGAGCCTGTCGTTCCCGCTTTTGACATCCCCTACCACACCGAAATTATGGAGTCCTTCAACGGAGTGGACATGGACGCCGCCGGCCGGGTGTCGGGCAACGGGTTCTACTATCTTATGGGCGACGTGGCCCGCCTCCACGAGGCGGTGCTGGCCTACGCCCGTGACTTTATGATCGGCAAAGGCTTCACCTTCTGCATCCCCCCCTTTATGATCCACGGCAACGTGGTGGAGGGTGTCATGAGCCAGACCGACATGGAGGCCATGATGTATAAGATTGAGGGAGAGGACCTCTACCTCATCGGCACCAGCGAGCACTCCATGATCGGCAAATTCATCGACCAGATCATTCCCGAGGCCTCCCTCCCCCAGACTCTCACCTCCTACTCCCCCTGTTTCCGAAAGGAGAAGGGTTCTCACGGCATCGAGGAGCGGGGGGTCTACCGAATCCACCAGTTCGAGAAACAGGAGATGATTGTGGTCTGCAAACCCGAGGACTCCATGGACTGGTATGAGAAGATGTGGCGGTACTCGGTGGAGCTGTTCCGCTCCCTGGACATCCCCGTGCGGCAGCTGGAGTGCTGCTCTGGCGACCTGGCCGATT
>CATKHE010000142.1 GCA_949747935.1 uncultured Eubacteriales bacterium | reverse complement strand
TGGGCCAGTACGGCGCGGGTGGCGGCGAAGCTGCCCACGCCGAACCGCCGGGGCAGGCCCAGCCGGTCCAGCAGCCACACCACGCAGTTCATGGTGAGGATGGCCCAGCCCACCCCCTCTGGGTAGGGGCTGGAGGAGCGGAGCAGTATAGTGAGCAGGCCGCAGCCCACACCGAACATGACCTGTCCCCGGGGGGTGACCGGGGAGGTGGCGGGGTCAGTGGCAAAGAAGACGGCGCCCATCAGCAGCCCCCCGCCCATCAGCTGATAGGCGGTCCAAACCGAGGGGGAGACTCCCTTTGGAGTGGAGAGCAGGGCGGCGAGAGCGACCGTCCCCAGGTAGGACAGGGGAATCCGGGCGGAGATCACCCGGCGCAGCAGAAGGTAGCACAGCCCCAGCAGGAGCATAAAGGCGGAGACCTCCCCCATACAGCCTCCCCGCCGGCCCAGGAACATGAGGTCCAGCGCCTGGGGGGGCAAGGTACCCTCATGGAGATAGGCCATGGGGGTAGCGGCGGACACCGCGTCGGCCGCAGTGAGGGACAGCCGCTGCATGGGCTGAGGCCAAGTGGTCATCAGCATGGGCAGGGTGCCGGCCAGCATCCGTCCGGCCAAGGCGGGGTTCATAAAGTTCCGGCCCAGGCCGCCATAGAACTGCTTGACCACGACGATGGCGAAGGCGGACCCCATCACCGGCACCCAGTAGGGGGTACTGGCGGGCAGGCTGAGGGCCAGCAGCAGTCCGGTGACGCAGGCGGACAGGTCGGCGACGGACAGGCTCTGCCGGGTGAGCAAGCGGTACAGCAGCTCAAAGAGGGCGCAGGAGACCACTGACACAGCGCACAGGACCAGGGCCCGAGGGCCGAAGAAGAACACCGCCATGCCCAGAGCGGGGGTCAGGGCCACCATTACGTCCAGCATCATGGCCCGGGTGGTGGAGGGCTGCCGCAGCTGGGGGGAGAGCCGCCGGGGGGTGTAGACAGAACTCATTGTCCGGCCCCCCCCCTCTTCAGAAAGGCGGAGGCCTGGGTCACCGTCTCCACCAGGGGAATCTGGGCGGGACAGATAAAGGAGCAGCAGCCGCAGGAATTGCAGTCCTCCAGGTGATATTTGGCCAGCTTGACCAGGTCCTGATCCTCCAGGGCCCGGCGGATGATGGTGGGGGCCAGGTGCATGGGGCAGGCGGCCACGCACTTGCCACACCGGATGCACACCCCCGGAGGGGTGTCGGGCTTGTGCTCCCAGCCGGTGAGGCAGACCAGGCTGTTGGTGTCCTTGGTCACCGGGGCGTTCAGATTCGCCAGGGCGATGCCCATCATGGGGCCGCCGATCAGGATCCGGTCGGTGGCCTCCCGCAGGCCGCCGCAGGCCTCCAGCAGGCAGCGCAGGGGGGTGCCGATGGGCACCCACAGGTTCCGGGGCCGGGTAACCGCCCCGCCGGTGACGGTGACCGCCCGGTGGGTGAGGGGCCGGCCCTGAAACAGGGCGTCGTGAATGGCGTAGACGGTGGCCACGTTAAAGACGGCGCATCTCACGTCCAGTGGGGAACCGTTGGGGGGGACCTCCCGGTCGGTGACGGTTTGGATGATCTGTTTCTCGGCGCCCAGGGGGTAGCAGGTTCGCACCGGGAGAATCTGGACCCGGCTGCCGCCCCGGCGGCGCAGGCGGCGCTCCACCGCCTCCACGGCGTTGAGTTTGTCTCCCTCGGTGACCACTACCGCCCGCTCGCACCCCAGACACTGTGTCAGGACCTGAGCGGCCCGAAGGATGTGCTCACTCCGCTCCAGCAGCAGACGGTAGTCGGAGGTGACATAGGGCTCGCACTCGGCGGCGTTGACAATCAGAGTGTCGGCCCTGCCAGCGGAGCGGGCGATCTTCTCCCAGGCGGGGAAGCAGCCGCCGCCCATGCCCACCACGCCCGCCGCCTCTACCCGCTCGACAATCTGCTCCAGGGTGAGCTGACGGGGGTCCAAGGGGGGCATATGTCCGGGATAGGGCTCGCTGCGGTCATCGTTCTGGATGACAATGGCGGGGGAGAGGCCCCCCCAGGGGTGGGGCCGGTTCTCAATGGCGCTCACCCGGCCGGAGACGCTGGCGTGGGCCGCCGCCCCCGTCTGGCCCCGCCGGGCGATGGGCTGGCCCACCGTCACCGCGTCGCCGGGTCCCACCATAGGGGTGGCGGGGCCGTCGGCGCACATGATCAGCGGAATGACGATCTCCTTGGAGGTCTGGGGCAGCCGGGCCATGGGCTTACGCCGGGTAATGCCTTTTCGCGTGGCGGGATACACCCCGCCAAAGAAAGAGTGGGTCATATGGAAGCCTCCCCGCATCTTGTCGGGAAGCGGAACTTCGACAAAATGCGTGTGATATCTCTATATTTATACAGCATACATAATAATCCATACCACCCCCCTGTGTCAATGACAAACTCTCCAAGGAAATGGCAAAACAGCCGTCGTAAGGCGGCTGTTTTGTGTGCTTAACGTCGGATCCTGGACTGTTCCTGCCGGCGCTGAATGCCCGCCTGGGCGGCGTGGGGGCCGATCTCGGCCCAGGGGGCCAGAAAGGTGCGAATGCCAAGCCGCCGGGCCGTCTCAATCTTGCGGCGCAAGGTGTCGCCGTCGTCGAAGAGGACGAAGTGTGCCCCGCTCTCCCGACTCATATAGGTGAAATACCGGGCGCACAGCTCCCCGGAGAAGAAAACGGAGGGGGATAGCCGCCGCTTCAGCTCCTCCAGCTCCTGGGGGGTGAGGGGCTGACCGCTCCCGGTGGGGGAGGGGAGGTAGAAGTCCTCCGCCCGCTTCTCCAGGGCCAGGATCACCCGGCTCTCGCCGAAGCGCTCCAGCGCCTCCTCCAGCCGCTTTTGGAGGGAGCCCCCGGACAGAGCGGAGGGAATCATCACCCGGGCGTGGGGGGCGGCCTGGCCGTACCGCTCGGGGACGACCAGAGTCCAGCCCCGCCGGGCGAAGGGTTCATTCAGGGCGGAGGCGATCTGCTCCAAAGGGGGCAGACGGTTCTCAAAGTCCAGAATGGTCCCGGAGAAGCCCCGGGCCTGACACTCCCGCATGATCTCCTGACATACCGGTCCGGTGGAGCCCAGAGGGCTGAACTCTTTGTCGTCGACCACCATCAGCCCGCCCTTGGGCAGAGCGGCGCTGTCCGCCCGGAACAGGTGGGGTCCCGGCCCCAGCCGGTAGGCCAAATGGGCAGGGGTGGCCTGCCAGCCCCGGAGGGCGGGCAGCTGACTGGGCGGCAGGGTGATGATAAATGTGTCTTGCGGCATGGGAGTTCCCCCTTGTCCGAAATTTCAACCTGTGATATACTACGCTGTACACAGTATGAAATCAGGCGAGAGGTTAGAACTATGTCCTTATCACCCATCCCCCGGGGGGTCTATCCCTCCATAACCCACATATCTCCCAAAGCCCTGGCGGAGAAGGGCGTCAAGCTGGTGCTGGCCGACCTGGACAACACCTTGGTGCCCTACAAGGTGACGGTCCCCCCCAACGATGTGATCGCCTGGAAGGAGTCGCTGGCGGCGGAAGGAATCTCACTGTTTCTGCTGTCCAACAGCCGC
>CATKHE010000141.1 GCA_949747935.1 uncultured Eubacteriales bacterium | reverse complement strand
GAAGTCAAACCCGCTTCCATCAGGCAGGTTGACATCCAGCACAATCAAATCATAGTCCTGCGCTTCACAGAAATTGACCGCCGCTGATTTTGACATAGCGGCGTCCACGGTGCAGCCCGCCGCCGAAAGATTGTAGCAAAGTGTATTGTTCAAAAGACGGTCATCCTCAACAACTAAAAGCCTCATAACTTCACTTTCTTTCCCTTATTAGGATAATATGAAAATGTTACAGAAACCTCACAACAGTTTTCGTATTGCAATACGCAGTCTTATTTTACGGAGATACGACGAATAAATCAACACCCAGAATGTTAACAAAAAGATCAATTTCTGTTCTATATTCTTTAATTTTATACCAAATTTTTGATATTCGACGAAAACAAAATATACTCTTGCAATGCGGTCCGATTTGTGATAGTATAATATCACAATAGTTGTTTTTATCAACTATTGATATTAGAAACCAAGGTGAGGAGACATGAAACCATTAATTGGTATTACTGCAAACTTTATCAAAGACGGTCAATTCGGTATGGACGCCCACATTGGTGGTGCCGGACAGTTCTGGCAGGCGCTGGCGGACGACTACATCAAGTCGGTTATTTTGGCCGGCGGAATCCCTGTAATCCTTCCCATTGTATCCCGGGATGAGGCCTCTTCTTATCTGGAAGCATTAGACGGTCTGCTCATCTCCGGTGGTTGTGACGCCTCTCCTCTCACATTCGGTGTGGATACTACGGAAAAGGTGGGGGAAATCTGCTCCGAGCGAGACGAATTGGAACTGGAACTACTGCGTCGCACCTTGGACATACCGTACTTCCCGGTACTGGGCATCTGCCGGGGCTGTCAGATGCTGAATGTAGCCTTGGGCGGAAGTTTGGTTTTAAATATTGATACACAGAAAAACGGGGACCACTTCCTGCCCCAGCAGCGGATGCAGGTATTTACTCACAAAATTGAAACGGTTCCCGGTTCCCGCATTGCTCAACTGCTGGGAGGGGAAAACCGTGTCAACTCCTACCATCACCAGTGTGTAGACCGGCCAGGTAAAGGCGTTGTGATCACAGCCCGGGACAGCCACGGCGTTCCGGAGTGCATTGAAATCCCTGACCGTAAGGGCTTTACCTTGGGGACTCAGTGGCACCCGGAGGGATTGGCGCCCAACGGCAACAATCATCTCAACATTTTTAAGGATTTCGTACAGGAAGCCGTAAACTATCATAAGGGGAGGAACGCACAATGATTGGTATGCAGGATATCCAAGCGTATCTGCCGGAGCTGGAAGAAAACTACAAACATCTTCACCAGTGCCCCGAACTGGGATTTGAGGAAAAGGAGACCTCCGCCTACATCCTGAAAAAACTGACGGAATATGGGATTGAGGGAAAGCAGGTGGCTCGCACTGGAATTATTGCGGACATCCAGGGCAGCGCCCCGGGAAAAACGGTGGCCATCCGAGCGGACATCGACGCCCTGCCCATCGAGGAGGCCAGCGGCGTACCCTATTCCTCCCAAAATCCGGGCCGAATGCACGCCTGCGGACACGATTCCCACGCCACCATGCTCTTGGGTGCCGCCCACTATCTGAAGGAACATTCGGACAGCTTTCGGGGGACAGTACGCCTCATCTTCCAGCCTGCAGAGGAAGGCTTTGACATGAAGGTCCTCCAAGAGGTCTGCAAAGAGGGCGGTGATGTGCGGGGCGGAGCGGCCAGCATGATTGCTTTCGGCGCGCTGGAGGGCGTGGATGCCTGTTTTGCTCTCCACATAAACGGTTCTATGCCAGTGGGAACCCTCAGTGTACCCGAGGAACACTTTTCCGCCTCCAGCGATATCTTTGAGCTGACTATTCGGGGCAGGGGAGGACATGGCTCTGCACCCGAGGACGCCGCAGACCCCACCGGGGCGCTGGCCGCCGTCATTGCTGCTTATAACGCACTTCCCTCTCGAGAGGTCAGCGCCCTGGACTCCTGCTCCCTGTCCATCGGCGTCATTCGATGCGGCGAGGTCTGGAACGCCATCCCCGATTCCGCTTACATGACCGGTGGACTCCGGGCGTTCAGCAATGAGATGCGGGACCACATTTTCCAGAGGCTGAAAGAAATCGCGGATGGAATATGCTCCGCCCACCGCTGTACCGCAAAATTTATCCGCCACGAGGGCTACGCCCCCGGCATCTGTAACCGGGAGCTTGCCGCCGAAATGGCACAGACAGCCCGCTCCGTACTGGGTGAGGCAAACGTGACTGTACTGACCAAGCCCATGATGGGCTCCGAGGACGCGGGCTACTACTTCCAAAAGGTTCCCGGCGTGATCGGCTGGCTGGGCGGAATGACTGAGGAGGGTCCGATCCCCCAGCACAACCCCCGGTTCAAGATTGATTTGAAGGCTCTGCCCTATGGAATGCTGATCCATATCGCCATGGCGCAGAACTATCTCAACAAATAAGATGTGTACCTTCAGCTCGGTACAGCTGATTTCCGGCGTGACTCCAGTGCTGGTATTCTCTGTAAGCGCCGTCATCACAATCGGTCTTTCCAAGCCGGCTACGGCAAAGAAGATCAGTTGGCTTGATGACTACATCATGTCGGTCGCACTGATTGTGGGAATGGCCTCCGCTGTACTGTTTACCAACATTTTGGGCTGAAAGGAGCTTGTCTGAGCTATGAAAATGAGCGATTACTTATACCGCACCCATACCCTGGGGCGAATCTCCACCATCATCGCTATGGCCGTCATGCTGGGTATCCCCACGGTAATATGCACTGTGTATGACATTTGGCCCACCTTGTCCAGCGTCGTCGCCACAGCCGGTCCCCTGCTGGCCATGTTCATCCCCAGTGCCCTGTCCGAGGTGATCAGCTTCACTCCCATTACCGGTTCTTCTGGATACATCGCTTCCATTATGGGCAACGTGTCCAACATTAAATTCCCCTGCGCCATCGGCGCTCTGGAGCGGACCAAATCCAGTTCCGGCACCGAACAGGGCGAGGTGATTGCCACCTGTGCCATGTGTATCTCCGGCATTGTCACCACACTCATTGTGGCCCTGGGCGTGGTTCTGCTTATTCCCCTTCAGCCGGTGCTGACCTCCCCGGTCGTCGCCACAGCGACCAAATATGTAATGCCCGCGCTGTTCGGCAGCATGGCCACCTCCTTCTTCCTGAACAAAAACGCCGGCGCCTATGTGATTCACGGCAAGATGAAGCTGAGCATCACCATTCTTCTGTTGCTGATGGCCCTGTTCCTGATCTTCCCCATGCTGATTCCTCAGCAGGGCTATGTGCTTATGTTCTCCATTCCGGTGGTCATTCTGGTTGCCCGAGTTTTCTATAAAAAGGGAATTGTGACTGTGACAGAGCGGTAAAAGTCCGCATCAACAACGCCAGTGTATCCGCCCTAATCCTCTCCCTGGCAAATTCTCTGGCCGCGATTCTAATGGTGCATGATATGGATAATCGGGGCCGTTTGGTAACGATTGCGTTTCTCACCTCCACCGGGTGCGCTCTGGACGACCACTTGGCCTATACCAATCAGATTACTCCCGAACTTTGCGTTCCTGTTATGCCGGGAAAGCTTGTGGGTGGACTTTCCGCTCTTTTCGCCGCCTTGTTCCTTATGAAATTCCTCCCTTCCGTTGCGAGCCAAGAACCTGATTCCAATACATAGGTTGCCAATCCCACCAAATATGTGTTATAATAAGAAAAATTTTTATTCGTTGATTCAAATGAAAGGATACGTTATGGATCAGGCATTAAAGACTCAATGGAAGCAGCATGCCGCCGTCTGCGGCTGGTATATCTCCTATTTGTACCGAAAAAGTTTTTCTGAAATGAATACCTCAAGCGGCATAGGCATTTCCGGAAACCAATCCATTGTGCTGGTCGGTATCTATCGCAATGTGGGAACCAACCAGCGCACCCTGGCGGACACCATCGCCATGATGCCGAGCGTTATGTCTCGTATTTTGCGGGAACTAGAAGATGCTGGTTATGTAGAAAAACGCCGGGATGAGCAAAACCGCCGCAACTATATGCTCTATCTTACTCCTGCCGGAGAAGCTGTGGCAGAACACAGCCTTCGTTTCCAGCAGGCCTATTGGCAGCATATACTTCAGGATCTTACCTTTGAAGAAACAACCCAGTTGAATGAGCTGTTGGAAAAACTGGAGCTCCGGGCTGGACAGCCTTTTACGGGATGAGTAGGATTACATGTTGTTTTGTAGTTGCTATAAAATCACCTTATCCACAACCAGCGGTTGTGGGATCGATTCCCACCATCAGTTCCAAAACCTGCGGGAATTTTAAAATTCCCGCAGGTTTTTGCAGCTTTTTCTCCGCACTAAATTCAGTGCCCTCTTTGAATAGTGTATCACGAAGGTTCAACCCCCGCCAGTTACTCAAAAAGCCTCATTTTCATCTCCCATTTGACTGGTGAAAATTTGGAGGTCAAGATCCCCGGAAAGCACTGATGCTGTAGACATTTAGCCTACAGCATCTACAGTGGGCAGTTACTTTGGGGACGATGAGTATCACTATGATTTTACCGTCAGTGACAAAGCCGCAATCCGTGAAATCTTAACAGCATATGCAACATCTCGGCGGATTGTCAGAAGTTTATAAATATTTTCTTGCCGCCGGGCAAAAATGACAGTATAATATCTCCGCTGAAAAAATTTTTGAATCCCGGGAACCTTTTTCGTTTTTCTGCGTCAAACCCCACAGAACCCAATCAAGGGTCTGATATCAACCCCAACAGAAAAGGAGTTTACTTACTATGAAAAGACGTATCTTTGCGATGGTCCTGGCCTGCGCCATGGCCCTGTCCCTGGCCGCCTGCGGCAACAACAGCGGCGGAGGCTCCTCCAACCCGGGGAGCAGTTCCTCCGACAACTCGGGCATCAGCTCCAGCCTGCCCGACGGCTCCACCCCCGATGGCTCCCAGCCCGACGGAAGCGTTGGGGATACCTCCGAGCCCGGCGAGATCACCCTCAACCTGAACAAGACGGAGGTCACCCTAAACAAGGCGGGGGCCACCTTCCAGCTGCGGTACACCACCGACCCCGAAATTGACGCCGCCCCCATCTACCTCTCCAGCGACGAGAAAATCGCCACCGTAGACGACATGGGCACCATCACCGCCGTGGCCCCCGGCAAGACCACTGTGACCCTGGAGTGCGGCGGTGCCATCGCCGTGATCGACGTCACCTGCGACTGGCAGGAGGAGGTCAAGCCCGATCCCAAGCCCGAGCCGAAGCCCGATCCCAAGCCGGACGGCAGCGGCAGCGGTTCCTCCGGTGGCTCCTCCAGCGGCGACTCCAGCAGCTCCGCCTCCAAGGTGGACCTCCAGGCCTTCTACGACACCACCACCGGCAAGTATGAGTTCGGTATGCTGGAGCTGGCCGACAGCACCAT
>CATKHE010000140.1 GCA_949747935.1 uncultured Eubacteriales bacterium | reverse complement strand
TCCTCCTGTGGAAGCGGCAAAGATCCAGATAGAAATCTGGCTGCGCCGGTGGAGGACAGCGAACGGATCGTCAATCTGTTCAGCCCAATGGAAAAAACAGATCCTGACGCTGACAATGTGGCCAGAAGCGCCTCAGACCTGACCATTATCATGGCGGAGGAACGGCTGGGTGTGACCGTGGCATATAAGACCTATACAGCGGAGGATCACCAGGACAAGACCTATGACGAGGTGACGCTCGACCGCGCCCGCAGCGACATGGACGATATCTATTTGCTCAATCCTGACACAATTCTCACCCTGGGCACTGAGGGGAAGCTGATGGATTTGTCCTCGCTGGACAGCGCGAAAAACCTGAGAGAGATTATCTGGACCGCCAATTCCGTCGACGGAAAGCTGGTGGCAATTCCTCAGGAGGTGGTGGCCTACGGTCTTTTTGTCAACAAGGACATGTTTGATCAATACGGCCTCAGCCTGCCGGAGACGCCGGAGGAATTTCTGGAGTGCTGCCGGGTGTTTCAGGCCAATGGGATCGACACCCCCGTCGGCGCCAACCGCTGGTGGCTGGAGACCTTTGTTTTTGCCCAGGCCTATGCGGACCTCTATAACGGCGGAAATACCGAGGCGGAAATTGAGGCGCTGAACGATGGGACGAGCAAATACAGCGACTATATGCGCCCCGGCTTTGAGTTCCTCCAGGAGCTCATCGACTGTGGCTATATCGACGCAGAGAAGGCCCTCGTCAGCGAGGCGATCGAGGCGGAGGGTCCGGACTTTCTGTCACAGAAAATTCCCATCGTTATGGCCTATTGGAGTGCGGCGAATTCGGAGACCGCCTATGGGAAGCCTGATTTCAACCTTCAGGTCATCGGATTTCCCAGCAGTCGGGGACAGATGCCGGTCATGCCGATGACAGGCCTTGCCGTCGGCAGCGCCGCAGAGCACGCAGAAGACGCAATGCGCATTATGGACATCATCCTTTCCGATGAGGCCCTGCAGGTCTATGCGGAGACCAATAAGGTAATTTCACCCTCCCAAAATGTGGAGGTGGACTGTATTCCCGCCCTGAAACCACTGAATGACAGGATTCGCGAAAATGTCTTTGTCCTCGGCTCCAATGCCAGCATGAAAGTGGAGCAGTGGGGCAATACCTGTCTCATTGTCCGCATGCTTTTGAACGGTGCTACAGTGGATGAGTGCATGGCGGAATTTGACCGCCTCCAGGAGGAGTCCCTGAGCGGTTAGCCACTGTATTTTACCATGTACAAAAAGTGGCCTGTCAAAGGACCAGATAAATTAAGAGGTATAGACAAAGGAGGAGGGGGAGGCAAGAAGAGATTAGATTTGGCTGGTGGGAAAACTACCTGGACAACGAGGCCAGTGGGGCGGAATAGTCGAGAATAACTGGCGTTTTATCAATGAGGTATTTGGGATCGTACGGGAGTGCCTTGGCGGGATCTACCGGCAAACTACAGCGATTGGAAAAACACCCATCAGCGTTTTTGTGCTGGTGGGGTAATGGAATCTGGGAAAAATTGC
Source organism: uncultured Eubacteriales bacterium (assembly GCA_949747935.1). The sequence goes on along the minus strand of CATKHE010000140.1, from coordinate 14,933 downwards.
AGGAATCATTCTCTGTTGAACTAGTGTTAGGGCCTGTTTGAAAAATAGTGAAGGCTGGGCTAAATCAACAAAATCGCAATAGATGTTGGTCGTGTATATGATTTTCCGAATCTCAGGCGGGTATTCGTAAAAAATACTTAAAACGCCCCAATTTTCCTCCCAGATTTTTACGCAGGAGGGATACTGACCGCGCCACGTTCCCCCAAACTGGAGCAGGACGTCTTCTGCTTCCTTGGGGATACACCGCTTCCAAAGGCCGATTCTGCCATGCTGTCACCTCCGGCATGATTTTTTCCGTGATCTTTGTCACCGGCTCCGGAGATATCTCCACATCGTACAGCTCCCTTGATCTGCTCGGCAATGTCCTGCTGGCGTAGAGACCGATAATCTTCTCTTCCGTGCCGTCCGCGTTCCGGCTGTATTTGCCGATGGTCTTCGGCTCATAGCTGCCGTCTGGATCACATCCCGGAACATCTTTTTCATCGCGCTCATAACCTCCGTGGTGCTGCTGAACTGCTGGCTTTTCAACCGTGGTAACTATAAAATAAGATTAAACAATATATACTGTGGTGTCCAAATGTCGAATACCTTTAAAAAGCGGTTCTATCCCTGAACTGGGGAAAGAACCGCTGAAAATATTTGAGCAGGACACAGCCGTTATTGTAGAAGCCTATATTCAGCTACAAATTGGAAAAAACATCCATCTGTTTTTGCAGTTCTCCCTCTTTTTCCTGATTGGCCCCCTTCCCGGGGGCGATTCCCGCCATATCGTCCACCAGGACGCGGGTACTGCCGGCGACGCCGGTGACATCGGCGACGGCACCGTCAATCGCACCAGAAATGCTGGAGATAGAGCTGGCAATATCATCCATTGCCATTTTCAAATGAGCAGTTCTGTCATTGAACGCCTCCATGGCATGTCCGATATAGTCGGAATCCTCTCTATACTGCTGTCCAGCCTGCACAGACCGTTCCAGTTGAGCCATGATAGCTTGGCTTAGATAACCGGACAACTCCCGGGCGCTCTCTGAGAGATAATCCACCGCTCCTGTGACAATTCCGCTGACCTCCTGAATATGATTGGCCGTCTCAGCGCAGGAATCGGCCAACTGACGGATCTCCTGCGCCACAATGGAGAATCCAGCGCCCGCTGTGCCTGCCCGGGCGGCCTCAATAGAGGCATTAATAGCAATCAAATTGGTAGAGGAGGAGATATTGAGAATTGCCTTGGTCAGAACGCTGATCTGGTTGACATTCTGGCTTTTTTCAATAGCCTGATCCAAGAGGGACATGATCTCCGCCGTTTTTTTCTGTACCACCTCTGTTTCCCTTTGCGCGGAGCGTTCCATCTCTTCAGCCCGTCCCCGCATTTCAGTGGAATAGGTCGTAATGGAAGAACACTCCTCTGCCATATTTCGGGCATCTTCCTGTGTGCCGGATACGCTGTGGCTGATGGCTGAGGTGCTGGCGGCGATTTCTTCCAGAGCGGCGGAGAGCTGTTCCGCCAGGCCGGACAGATCTCGTACACTGCCGCTGGAGGTTTGAGTCCGCTGACGTACATCACTGACTACTCCGCTGATACGCTCAGAGCTGTCCTGGAGAGTATCCATTGCGTCGTGGATCGGAGAGATCACATGTTTTCGGATGATTCGGAAGGCTGCCGCCACCAGGAGGATACCAGCAATCAAGGTAGCGGCGCTGATGATCAGAGCGGTTATGTACACAAAGGACAAATGATTCCGCGCGGCTTCCGCCCGGTTGCTGACTGCGGCGTAAAGAGCTGCGACGTCCTGGTCCGCAGCTTCGCTCCAGTGGGCTACATCCCCGTTGGCTGTTGCGTAGGCCTCCTGGGTTTTACTGTCAGCGCTGGCAGATACCAGGTAGACCAGGGCGTGTTTGAAGGAGTCGTAGTCCCGCAGAAGGGACTGATAGACCGCGGTATCCTCCTCTGCGGCAAAGCTCTCATAGCTGGACAGGATTTCATCCAGAGAGGCCTCTTTCGCCTTAATCTCCTGAACGAGCTGGATCATGGTAGCGTGGTCCGCAGCCACAATGTGAGACAAGGCCAGCAGATGAATATCCATCATGGAGCGTCTGATTTCCTCCAGCTTCCCTTCGCTGACCATATAGTTATCAACAATAGTTCCTGCGTTGGAGTGGACGTTGTTGATGCTGAATACCGCCAGGACGTTGGACAGAAACGCCACCAGCCCCAGCAGGACAATGGGCAGAATTAAACGCTGCTGTAGTGTCAGTTTGCCTTTCATGTGATTTCCTCCCAAAGTATCGTATCGGTGCCTACCGTGCGGCGACGTTCTCGGCCAGCCGGTCCAGCTGAGCCTGAAGGGAGGCACCAGAGGGATTGCCTGCCGCCATATTTAAGGCAAATTCAGATACCGGATCCCAGAACTTTCCGCCCACCCGCTGGAGCTGAGAAAACTCCGACTGGGCCAGCAGGGCTGCGATAGCTGGCGAGGACTGAACCTGCGTAGAATTTGCCGCATTGATATTGGCCGGACCCTGTCCCCGCCGCTCAAAACGCAAACGCTGGTTTTCCTCGCTGGTGATCCACTCGGCCAGCCGCGCCGCCCACTCTGGATGTCTGGAATAGGCGTTCACGCCAATCAGCTTGCATCCGGAGAAGGAAGCCATCTGAACCTGTTTTCCATTGCAGGTGTATGCGGGCAGCTTGGCCGCTCCGGTATCCTCTCCCCAGGCCTCCTGAATTGCCACCGCATTCCAGACGCCGCTTACCCCGGCAATCACAGAGCCGTTCTGCACGCCGGCCAAAAATTCCTGATCTGTTATGCTGGTAAAGCCGGGACTGGCCGCAATGGACAGCATGGCCTCTGCCACATCCACACCCTGTATAGTTCCATCGGTGCTGTTCCAGGTGCAATAGTTGGTCAGGCCGTCGTCATTGAGGCCAACCGTCAGACCGGTATTGCCGAAAAAGGCGTAGACATACCAAGCGGAGGACCAGTCCATCGCCACCAGCCGTCCGGCCTGAGCGGCCAGCTCCAGCATCCGTTCCAGACTTTGGACGTCCTCGTCAGAAAAGTACGCCTTATTGTAGTACAGAAAATAACCGTTGTCCGCAGTCAGCGGATAGGCGTAAAGAGGGTCTCCCACGCTGGCCGCCTCTACCGCGGCGGAGAGACTGGCATTTCGAATCGCGGTGCTGTCTACGATAGGGTCCAGACCTCCAGCGGCGGCCAGAGCGGACACCTGGTCATCGGCGAAGGCAAATACATCTGCGCCCCCCTCCAGGTCGCCCAGCAGAGCATCCTTACAGTTGGACTCGCTTTGAGGCTGAAAGGTAATTTGAAAGCTGGCCTGTCCAGCGTAATGAGATTGGAATGAAGTGAAAATTTCTTGAAGCAGCGCCTCGTCCTCCTCGGCGCCCCACACAGTCAGTTCGATGATCCCTGTTTCTGCTTCGGGTTCCGGGGGAGAATCTTCCCGGCTGCCGCAGGCTGTCAGGAAAGATAGCGACAGGAAAACGCTCAGCAGGAGAATATAATTTTTCTTCATCAGCAATCACCCTTCCAGTTGATTCCAGGACATTATACCATATGACTGCCCGCGCTGGCAATGGTCTTTCTTCCATTAACGACGATGGACGAGCAACTGAATTCGGAGGTACAATATGCAAAATTATTTTCAGATTGAGCTTGATTTTCTTATAGTCTTCCTATAGAATAGAATATATAGGTCATGGAGGACTTGATTATGAAATGGGAGGAAGGCTTAAATGGAGAAACGTATTTTAGTGGTAGATGACGAAGAAATGAATCTGATGAGAACCCAAATTATTCTGGGGGAAAAATATGACGTGGTGTTGGCGGATTCTGGGGTACGAGCCCTTCATATACTAAAGAAGCAGAAAATTGATCTGGTTCTTCTGGATATCGATATGCCCTTGATGAATGGAATGGAAACCTTTGAGCATATGAAGGAGTTTGCCGCGGAAATTCCTGTCATTTTTTTGACGGCGTCGGGAGAGGTAGGAGATGTAGTTGGCGCGCTCCTGCTGGGGGCGGTAGATTACCTGAGAAAGCCTTACCGGCCGCAAGAGCTTTTGAAGCGAGTGGCACAGGAGTTTGAAAAGAAATGAGGGCAGGTGGGCAGACAAGCAGGCACCTGCTGCTGGCAGTTATCACAACGGTATTCAGTGGAATGCTGGGGGTGATCACGGTAGCTATGTCTTGGGAATTTTGGACAATCCCCCTAATGGCTGCCGGCTGCTTCAGCGTATGGCTTTTACACATTGCGAAGATTGGTTCGGGTACGTTTTATGAGAACCTTTGCGCTGGATTGATATTGCTGGACTTCTTTTTCTTTGGTGTACATAAGGACAGTCTGTTTGATATACCTGCTATGGCCTGCATCACCATTCTTGCGCTGTTCATGCTGAATAAAAAGTGGGTTCTGTATGCGCTTACAGCTCTCTATGTATTGGTTCTGACATACCATATACTGGTTCTCCGTACAATTTTTTATGGTATTGAGTTCCAGGAGGGGTTCCATCTGGGGCTGGGGGCTGTCATAACCTTTGGCGGAGCGGCGCTGGCGGGATATTGGATCAAGCAGCGCAGTGTTCAGCGGAAATGGTATGACCACGTATTTGCCGACCTGGAGGCATCAGGAAAGCAAAACGCCGTATTTTTATCCAACGTTTCTCATGAACTTCGCACACCGATCAATATGGTAATTGGAATCAGTGAGGTAGCGCTGGGAAAAGAGCTTTCCCCGGATATTCGGGCAGATATGACGTCTATCAAGCTGGCCGGGAAACGTCTGTCCAGCCAGATCAATAAGATGCTTGACTATACGGAAATCGTGGAGGGTACGCTGACGCCGGCAAAAGAGGAATATATGATTACCTCAGTGCTGAACGATGTGATCACAATGACCGCGCTGCAGAGCAACCGGCAGCAGTTGGAGATCGTATTTGATATCGACCCCAAGGTACCGGCCGTCCTTGTTGGGGACGCGGAGAAAATTTCCCATGTGCTCAAGATTCTGGTGGAAAATTCTATCAAGTTTACGGAAGAGGGCGGCGTAAACGTCCGCATAGGGTACCGGTTGGAGAGCTATGGCATAAATTTGCTGATAGACATCTGTGATACAGGCATAGGCATGACAGATTCCCAGATGCTGCAAATGTATGACGACTTTTACCAGGCGGACTCCGGAAGCAGCCGCCTGGTGGGCGGACTGGGACTTGGGCTTCCCATCGCCCGGGGGCTTTTAAACGCTATGGGCGGGTTTATCCACTTTGAAAGCAAGGGGCAGGAGGGCCTGCACGCCCATATCGTGATTCCTCAGGGGGTGGCGGACCATCAGCCGTGTATTGTACTGAACCATGCGGATCAGGTATGTGTCGCTTGTTATTTCAGACCGGAACGATACAACTGTGATGAGGTTCGGGGGTATTATGACGGCCTGCTTCAGAATCTGCTGGAAGGACTGGGCATTAACGGGTATCAGACACACAATTTTGAGGGATTGCTCAAGCTGCAGCGTAGTTACAACCTGACCCATGTGTTCATTGCGCAGTCGGAGTACGAAGAGAATCAGGCTTATTATGAGGAACTGGCTGGCACGCTCCGGGTCATTGTGATTGCGGAGAAGGAGTTCACCTTGGACAGCGGAAGCGAGCTGTTTATCATGCATAAGCCCTTTTCTGCCCTCTCTGTCGCAAATCTGCTGAACGGGGATATGGGAGCGCGGGGGTTCGCCGAGGCTCAGGCCGCCGGTCGGAGGCCTTTTACATGCCAAGGTGTGCGGGCGCTGGCGGTGGACGACGAGGAAATGAACCTGGTAGTGGCCAAAGGGGTCCTGGGAAGCTATGGGATTGAGGTGGATATCTGCCTAAGTGGAAAAGAAGCTGTGGCGCAGTGCGAAAATGTTGCGTATGACATTATTTTCTTGGACCACATGATGCCGGGATTTGACGGTGTGCAAACCCTGAGAAAGATCCGTGAGCTTCAGGACGGCGCCTATCAGGACCTGCCGGTGATTGCGCTGACCGCCAATACGGTCAGCGGTGCACGGGAGATGTTCCGCAGCGAAGGCTTTACGGAATTTGTCCCAAAGCCCATCGAACGTACCGTTTTGGAACGGGTATTGCGAAGGGTGCTGCCTAATCGCTTTATCCAGTATGGTGAAGAAACTGCGGAAAAAGAGGCTTCCCAGGACGACGCTCAGGCTGCCCCGGCAAAGGAAGAAACTGAAGCGTCTGACAGAAACTCCGCACCGGTGGGACAGATAGAGCCTGTGGAGCCGGAAGGCTCAGCGGAAACAGCTATGGGCGAATCAACACCTTTCTATGACCGTCTGGTTCAGGCCGGCATTAATGTGGAGCTGGGGCTGGATTATTGTGGCGAAGATGAGAATTTCTTCCGGGAGATGCTGCGGATGTTCTGCGTCCAAAGCGAAAGCAAAAAGGCGGAGATTATTTCGCTGTATGAGGCCGCCAACTGGACAGACTATGCGATAAAGGTCCATGCGCTCAAGAGCACGTCATTGACCATCGGTGCGGAAAGCCTTTCTGCACAGGCAAAAGAGCTGGAGCTGGCCGGGAAACGGGGAGACGTGGATTTTATCCTGGCGCATCACGACGAGTTGATGTGCGCATATGATGCAATCTGTGGGCAGATTGCTGAAATATAGTCTGTTCGGACGGTTTTTCCGAAAGCTGCTGAAAAGGAGCGGGGATTTACGTGATAAAAAAATGGTTTGATATCATCTCTGACCACAAAATCAGTCTGAGCGAGCGTATGTTCCGTATCGCAACTGCGATCTGCATGGTCGCGCTAATATTTACCCTGCCTATGGGCAGAAGTATTTTGAATATTGTCATCCTGACGGTAAGCCTGGTGACTATCGCATCGATTGTAAGGGTCAGTATTCGGAAGGGGCGTGTCCAAACAGGGGCCACAGCCATTGTGGTATTGCTGCTTACGCTGTTTCCCTTTACATTTTTCACAGCGGGCGGATTTTACAGCGGGGTGCCGGAATGGTTTGTGCTTTGCTTTATCTACGTCTGCATTACCTTACAGGGCAGGCGCATGACCGTGTTTTTTGTGTTGTGTGCGGCGGAGACGCTGCTGTGCTATGGCATTGCCTTCTATTTCCCGGAGCTGGCCGCCCTGAATACCCAGCAACGTTCCTTTTTTGATTCTGCGTTTTCCATGGTCATGGTCGGGCTTCTCACCAGTGTGTTGCTCATGTTTCTGAACCGGATGTATGAGGAGGAAAACGCGCTTACTCAGCAGCAGAAAAAGGAGATTGAGGAGCTGAATCAGGCGGAGAACCATTTCTTTTCCAGCATGAGCCACGAGATCCGCACCCCAATCAATACCATTATAGGCTTGAATGAGATCACGCTGCGGGGTGACATCCCGGAGGAGGTGGCAGAGAACGCCAGGAATATCCAGGGTGCCAGCAAGCTGCTGCTCACCCTGATCAACGATATTCTGGATATTTCCAAGATCAAGTCCGGAAAAATGGAGATTATCAATACATCCTATGAGACCGGAACGCTTTTTTCAGAAATTGTCAATATGATCTGGATCAAGGCTAAGGAGAAGGGGCTTGAATTCAAGCTCCACATAGACCCGTCTATCCCAAGCATGCTCTGCGGAGACGAGGTGCGTATCAAACAGATTCTGATTAATCTGCTGAATAATGCGGTGAAATACACCAGCGAGGGCTCTGTCACCCTCTCCGTCCGCTGCGAGCGCCAGGGGCTCAACCGGGTGCTGGTCTGGTACTCAGTAGAGGACACTGGCCAGGGCGTGAAGAAGGAAAATATTCCATACCTATTCAATGCGTTCCGCCGAGTGGATGAGGAAAAAAACCGCCATATTGAGGGAACCGGACTGGGACTGAGCATCGTCAAGCAGCTTGTGGAGCTGATGGGTGGTGAGATCAGTGTAAACAGCGTCTATACCAAGGGCTCAAAATTTATCGTCACCCTGGAGCAGGATATTGTGGATGAAAAAGAGTTGGGGACGTTTACACTGGCTTCCCGGGCAAAGCTTCATGACGAGGGGGGATACCAGCAGAGCTTTGAGGCTCCGGATGCACATATCCTGGTGGTGGACGATAATGACATGAACCTGATGGTGGTGACCAAGCTGCTCTCAGCCACAAAAATTCAGATTGACACCGCGTCCAGTGGAGCGGAATGCCTGAAGCTGACCCAAAATCACCATTATGACTGTATTTTAATGGATCATATGATGCCGGAGATGGACGGGATCAAGTGCCTTCACGCTTTGCGCGCCCAGCCGGGTGGACTGTGTCAGAATGTGCCTGTGGTAGCCCTGACCGCCAATGCGGGCAGTGACAACCAGCTGCTTTACCGAAAGGAGGGGTTCAGCGGCTATCTGGCAAAACCGGTCAGCGGCGCGCTGCTGGAGGCCGCTGTGCTGAATATCCTGCCCAAGGAGCTGGTGCGGCAGTGCGAGGATTCCGGGCAGTCAGAGCTGGAAAAGGACATCCTGATTTTTGAACAGGCGAAAAGACGTTCTATTCTGGTCACAACAGACAGTGTATGCGACCTCCCGGAATCTCTCAGAAAGGAGTTTGATATTTCTGTCTGCCCCTACTATATCTGTACAGATGAGGGCCGTTTTCTGGACGGTCAGGAGTTAAGGCCGGATGAGCTGCTGTCGCATATCGCCAAAGGGCGGAAGGGATATTCCCAGCCGCCTGAAGTGGAGGACTATGAGCGGTTTTTTGCGGAGAAGCTGACAGAAGCACAGAATGTAATCCACATTACAATGGCAAAGCATGTCAGCGCCGGCTATCAAAATGCGCTGGAGGCGGCAAAGGCCTTTGATAATGTCACTGTGATTGACTCTGGACATCTCTCCAGTAGCTTGGGACTGGTGGTTCTGTACGCAGCGCATTTGGCGGAACATCACGCCGCAAAGACGGAGATTATCGCGTCTGTAAAGCGGATAGAGCAGTTTATTTCCTCCGCCTTTATTATCAATAATACCCATATGATGTGCCAGTCTGGGAGAATTTCAAAGCGCATACAGATTCTTTGTGATGCGTTGCTGCTACACCCGATCCTTGTGCTGAGAAAAAGCAAGATGGTGGTGGGCGGTGTGGAAATGGGCAGCTTTACAAATGTCGCGAAAAAATATATCAAGAGGGTGCTTCAGGAGACCAGAACTATTGATCGGCGCATTCTGTTTATTACATATTCCGGGCTGGACGAGGAAAAACTGAAGTACATTCAACATTTGGTGCGACAGTACTGTTCGTTTGAACAGATTTACCTGCAAAAAGCCTCATCCGCCGTTGCGAGTAACTGCGGACCGGGGTCGTTCGGCCTGCTGTTTATGCGAAAAGACGAGACAGCGATATCTGCTGCTCAGACCGAAAAACAGATCGAAGCAGCATAAACGGCGTTGTATTCCAGCAATTCAGCGGAGAATTGCTAACCCTCTCTGATTTTTATGGAGATCAGAGGGGGTTCTTTGCATCGTTGCCTTCGTGTAAAAGCATAGATGAACGGCCAAGCGCGGTTTCTCCTGTTTTGCTTGACTTTTTTCAAAGGTCGTCCTAAACTAATAGCACAGATACAAGGAGGGAAGCGCCTATGGAACTCCAGCAGACACAGACGCAGAGACTGAGCCAGAGACAGCTGTACAGCGTGGAGATGCTGCGGCTGAGCGCGCTGGAGCTGGAGGCCTGTATACGGGAGCTGGCTCAGGAGAACCCGCTGGTGGAGCTGGAGGAGACAGGGGGCGGCGTTCAGGAGGGGGAGCGGGGCGACCTTCTGGGCCGTCTTCGCTGGCTGGAGGATAATGACCGGCAGAACTGGTTTTACCAGCAGTTCACTGACGAGGAGCTGGACCCGCTGGCCCGGGTGGGCACCAGCGGGGGACTGGAGGAGACGCTGGTCAGCTTTCTTTCCCGTCAGTTGGACAGGCTCAGGCTGGAGGAAGACCTTCGGCGGCTGGTGAGGTATCTGATCTACTGTCTGGACGACGACGGCTATCTGCGCACCCCACTGAAGGAGCTGTCGCGCCAGGGGGCCATTCCGAAGCCCCGTCTGGAGGAGGCGCTGGCTGTTTTAAAGGCTTTAGAGCCGGCGGGTGTGGGGGCGGCGGAGCTGTCCCAATGTCTGGCGCTCCAGCTGGAACGGATTGGGGAGACAGGCCCGGCACTGATGATTGTCCAGAGCCACCTGGAGGAGCTGGCAAAAAGGCACGACAAATCCCTGGCGGCCAAACTGGGCATTACCGTGGCCCAGGTGGAGGAGGCCCGGCAGACCATCCGGGAACTGGATCCCCGGCCGGGCACTGTATTTCAGCGGGCCGAGACCATCCAATATCCGCAGCCGGATCTTGTGGTGGAGGAGCGGAACGGCCAGTTTACCGTCCGTTCCCTCCGGGGAGAGCGGCCGCCCTTCCGGGTAAACCGCTATTATCGGACTCTCCTGGACCAGTCCGAGGACAGAGAGGTTCGGGAATATTTAAGCGAGAAGCTGCGGCAGGCGGAAAATGTGCTGTGGGCGGCGGAACAGCGGGGGAATACTCTGCTGCGCTGTGCCCAGGTGATTGTAGAACGGCAGGATGGTTTTTTTCGAGCTGGGGCGGAAGCGTTGCTCCCCCTGTCACAGGCGGAGGTGGCAGAAGTTCTGGAGCTTCACGAATCTACTGTCAGCCGGGCAGTGCGGGAGAAGTATCTCCAGTGTGCCTGGGGGCTCTATCCTCTGAGCTATTTCTTTTCCAGGTCTGCGGGAGCTGGAAAAAAGAGCGGTCCCAGCGGCACAGCGGCCCGAAAGCTGCTGCTGCGGCTCATTGACGAGGAAAATAAGAGCGAGCCTTTCTCCGACCAGCGGCTGGCTCTGAATATGGCTAGGGAAGGCTGCCCCATCTCCCGGCGGACGGTGGCCAAATATCGGGAAGAGCTGGGAATTCCGGGCTCACTGGGACGGAAAAGAAACTGATAGAGAAGGGTCTGAAGGTTGTGGAACAACAAATGACAGGCGCAGTCGCACGGCAGACCAACCGCCGGCGGGTCTATCAATATATTTATGACACGGTCGAACCGGTCTCAGGAGAGGAGATATCCAAGGCACTGTCCCTTGATATGTCAACAGTTTCAGACAGCCTGGCGGAGCTGGTGCGGGAGGGGTTGGCGGTCTGCTCCGGAGAGGGAGCCTATATCCTGGAGCCCCAGGCCAGGATAGCCGTAGGCATCACGATCCAGAGCGGGGAGATTCGTTTGCTGGCCGTCGATATGCGGGCGAAGGAGATGGGGTACCGGGAGACAGCACTGCCCTTTTCCCACACTGCCGGATATTATAAGAAGCTGTCCCAGTGTCTGGAAGAATTTTTGGACGACTTCTGCTTGGAGCGGAACAAGCTGCTGGGGGTGGGAATCACCTTACCGGGCATCATTGATCAGACGGCCAACAAGCTGGTGATGGCCCCCACTCTGGAGCTGTGGGATGTTCCATTGGAGGAGGTATACCGCTATTTTTCCCGCTACCCGGTCTTTATTGAAAACGATGCCAATGCCAGCGGCTATGCGGAGCAGTGGATAGAAAAAGGGCGGAGCAACATGGTCTATCTGGCCTTGGAGAGGGGGATCGGCGGGGCTATTTTTTGGGGTGACAAGCAGTATGCGGGGGACCATGGGCGCAGCGGTGAATTCGGGCATCTGCGCATTGTCCCCAACGGCCGGCTTTGTCACTGCGGTCGCCGGGGATGTCTGGAGGCATACTGCTCCATCTCTCGGCTGAGTGACGACCTGGGGCTCACCTTGGAGGAGTTCTTTTACGCGCTGAAGGAGGGGGACCAACAGGCGGCCGCTATTTGGGAGGAGTACCGGGACCATCTTACCGACGCTTTGGCCAACCTGCGCACCAATTTTGACTGCGATATCGTTCTGGGAGGAACCTTGTCCCCCTATCTGGAGGAACTGCTTCCGGAGATCTGCTGGGAGCTGGGAGAGAAGACTCTCTTCGATGGGGACCGCTTTTTCCTGCGGCTGGATCATTTTGGCCCTCACAGTGCCTGCGCCGGTACGGCCCTGCGGTATATTGACGATTTTTTAATCACTCTTTGAACAGCGAAATGCCCCCGTTGAGGGGGCATTTTTGTGTTGAAATTAGCTTTTCATTGACGGGCTGCCACAAAAACGATATAATAAATCTGGAAGTATAAGGCGATTATACAACTGGAAACTGGGCTTTTTGGGGGGATTTTTATGTTTTACACTATTGGAGAGATGGCCCAGAAGCTGAATGTAGCTCCGTCTACCCTGCGATACTACGACAAGGAGGGGCTGCTCCCCTTTGTGGAGCGGTCCAGTGGGGGCATCCGCAGGTTCAAGGACGAGGACATGGAGTGGCTGCGAATGCTGAGCTGCCTGAAAAAGGCGGGGATGCCGCTGAAAGAGATTAAATTCTTTATGGAATGGTCTCGCCAGGGGGATGCCACCATCAACCAGCGTCTGGAGCTTATTGAGAGACAGCGACAGTCGGTGCTGGATCAGCGGAAGCAGCTGGAGGACACCCTGCTCATGCTGGACTATAAACAGTGGTACTACCGGACCGCCCAGGAAGCGGGCACCTGCGCCGTTCACGACACCATGCCCCCGGAGGAGGTACCGGAGCAGTTCCGTCCCCTGATGGCGGAATGGAAAGCGGAGGAGGGGTCGTGTTGAAGCGGAGCAAGAGACTGCTTTTGGCCTGTGCGGCGGGTTTTGGAGCCGCTATGCTGTTTATGGCGGTTGCGATTTATTTCGGTTATCGTGAGGCCTATGGAACGGGCGCAGATGATGTGGCGGTGAGACTCTGCGGGCTGTCCATCTATCATATCACAAAATCCGCCGGAGGATATATTGGCGAGACGATAGGACCCCATATGGGTGCGGCGTGCGGGGTATGCATGACTGCCGCGATTTTTGTGGAGGAGCTGATCTATCGGCTGCGCCGTCGGTGATATGGAGAGAGGAGCATCATGGAAGCTGAACAGATTTTGAACTGGTGCCTGGAACATCTTGAGGGCACCGTTCTGATGAACAGCTGGGGGGAGACGGGAGTTTTCTACAACCCCGGCCATGTGTTGAAGCGGGGGATCTATGTCCTCACTATCAAGGAGAAGGACGGGAAAAATGACCAAGCTTCCCAGCTGGACCGTCCTGGTATGTACCGGGTGAACCTGGGACCGAGGAAGCAGACTTATGTCAATCTGTTTGGTTCTGTCCCCAAGCGCCCGCCCAAGGGCGGCGTGGTGGAGTTGGAGATGGATTTTGCTCAGACAGATATCCTCCTGCCTCATCCTGTCTATGCGTGGATGGGTTGGGTATGTACCCTTAACCCCTCAAAGCATACCTTTGAAGAGCTGAAACCTCTTATTCTGGAAAGCTATGAGTTTGCAAAAGAAAAATTTGCAAAAAGGAAAAACGGCTAAAGATCTTTTTCGGTTCTTTTTTTCAAGAAAAAGGAATAAATCAAAAGGAGAAAGCCTATGAGCGAATTATTTGAAAAATCCATGGCTACCCTGGAGCTGCCCCGTGTACTGGAGCTTCTGTCCCAGTGCGCCGTGACCGACGAGGGCCGGGAGCGGGCGTTGGAGCTGCGGCCCATGGGCGATATGGACGACGTAAAACGGGCCCAGGCGGAGACCACCGCCGCCGTCAAGCTGCTGGTCCTCCGGGGCACCCCCGGCTTTGCGGGGATACGCCCCGTTGCCGCCAGCCTCCAGCGGGCGGACATGGGGGGTAGTCTGAATACTCGGGAGCTGCTGGAGATCGCCGCCGTTCTCCGGGCGGCTCGCACCGCCTCCGACTACGGGGTGGGGGAGGAAAAGACTCCCATTTCCCACCTGTTCCGTGCCCTGACTACAAACCGCTTTTTGGAGGACACCATTACCAACTCTATCGTGGGGGAGGACGAGCTGGCCGACTCCGCCAGCCCGGAGCTGGCTTCCATCCGGCGGCACATGCGGGCCACCGAGTCCAAGGTGCGGGACATTTTGCAAAAGCTGATTTCCTCCAACCAGTCCAAATACTTGCAGGAGTCCATCATTACCATCCGTTCCGACCGGTATGTGGTTCCAGTGAAGTCGGAGCACAAAAACGCCATTCCCGGCCTGGTCCACGACGTGTCTTCCTCCGGCTCCACCTTCTTCATCGAGCCTATGGGGGTGGTGAAGGCCAACAACGAGCTGCGGGAGCTGCTGGCCAAGGAGAAAAAGGAGATCGAGCGCATTTTGGCCGAGCTGTCCGCCCAGTGCGCCGCCCACAAGGTGGACATCGCCGAGGACTACCAGCTGCTTATCTGGCTGGACGCCATCTTTGCCCGGGCCAAGCTGTCGCTAAAGCTGGAGTGCACCGAGCCCAGGCTGTCGGACAAGTACCTCCACCTGCGGGGGGCCAGGCACCCCCTGCTGGACCCGAAAAAGGCGGTGGCCAACGACCTGGAGCTGGGGGAGCGGTTCGACACCCTGGTCATCACCGGCCCCAACACCGGCGGCAAGACGGTCACCTTAAAGACCCTGGGCCTGATCACCCTTATGGCCCAGTGCGGCCTGCACATCCCCGCCAAGGACGATTCCACTGTCCGGGTGTTCTCCCGGGTGCTGGCCGACATCGGCGACGAGCAGTCCATCGCCCAGTCCCTGTCCACCTTCTCCTCCCACATGACCAACATCGTGGGCATCCTGGACGAGGCGGACGGCGACACCCTCATCCTCTTCGACGAGCTGGGGGCGGGCACCGACCCGGTGGAGGGGGCCGCCCTGGCGGCGGCCATCATCGAGTCCGCCCGGGGCATCGGGGCCCAGGTGGCGGCCACCACCCACTACGCCGAGCTGAAGGTGTACGCCATGACCACGCCGGGGGTGGAGAACGCCTCCTGTGAGTTCAACGTGGAGACCCTGGCCCCCACC
>CATKHE010000139.1 GCA_949747935.1 uncultured Eubacteriales bacterium | reverse complement strand
CCATTTTATCCCACGACCTGCTGGAGGGCAGCTATCTCCGGGCGGGACTGCTGGGGGAGGTGGAGGTCACCGACGGCTGTCCTTGGCAGGTCTACGGCTACTTTGCCCGGCTCCACCGGTGGATTCGGGGGGACTGGCAGCTGCTGCCCTGGCTGGGACGGCGGGTCCCGGATGGTCGGAGCGGGCAGGAGGACAACCCCCTGCCCCCGCTGGCCCGGTGGAAGATTTTTGACAACCTGCGCCGGTCGCTGTCCCCCATCTTTACCCTGCTGACACTGGTGCTGGGTATGTGCGTCTCCGGGACGGTCTTCGCCTGGGCGGGGGGCGTGGCGGTGGTGGCCGCCGCCTCCAACCTGCTGCTGTCCGGGGCGGAGCTGGCCGTCCGGCGCAGCGGAAAGCGGCGGCGTTACCACTCAACCGTCATCGCCGGGCTGGCTGGGGCCATTTTGCAGACCGCCGTTCAGCTGATTTTCCTGCCCTATCAGGCCTATATTTCTCTGACGGCCATCTGCTCCGCCCTGTGGCGGATGGCGGTCTCCCACAAAAATCTGTTGGCCTGGGTCACCGCCGCCCAGACGGAAAAGGGAAAGGGAAGCGTCCCCTTCTACTACAAAAAAGCCTGGTTTTCGGCGGCAGTTGGAATTTTTGTGGTATTTTTCGCCCAGCTTCGGTTTGGAAAGGCAGTGGGCGTTATTTGGCTGCTGGCCCCTGCACTGGCCTGGGCGGTGAGCCGGCCCTCCCGACAGGGCAGAGCCCTGCCTCCGGCTGACCGGGCCTTTCTGCTCCACCAGGCCACTCTCATCTGGCGGTATTTTGCCGGCTTTCTTCGTCCAGAGGACCACTTTCTGCCCCCGGACAACTGGCAGGAGCAGCCTGGACCTGTTCTGGCTAGACGGACCTCCCCCACCAATATCGGCATGGCCCTGCTGTCCGTCATGGCGGCGGTGGATTTGGAACTGCTACCCCGGAAGCGGGCGGTGGAGCTGATCTCCCATATTCTGGACACGGTGGAAAGGCTGGAGAAATGGAAGGGACATCTATACAACTGGTACGACACCGCAACTTTGGTACCCCTGCGTCCCCAATATGTGTCCACCGTTGACAGCGGTAACCTGCGGGGCTGCCTCATTGCCCTGCGGGAGGGGCTGTATCAGTGGGGCGAAGATGTTCTGGCCCGCCGGGCGGAGGACCTGTCCAATGCCATGGACTGCGCCCCCCTGTTCGATCAGGAGCGCAAGCTGTTTTCCATCGGCTATGAGGTGGAACAGGACCGGCTTACCGACGGATATTATGATCTGATGGCCAGCGAAGCCAGGCAGGCCAGCTTCATCTCGGTGGCCCGCGGGGAAGTGCCCGCCCGCCACTGGAGGCGGCTGGGCCGGATGCTGCTGGGGGACAACGACTACTGCGGCATGGCCTCCTGGACGGGCACCATGTTTGAATATTTTATGCCCAGCCTTCTTCTGCCCTGCGAGCCCAATTCCTTTCTCTATGAAACGCTGTCCTTCTGTGTCTACGCTCAGAAGCGCCGAGGAGACAAGACCAAAAAGCCCTGGGGCATCTCAGAATCCGGATTTTATGCCTTTGACCCCGGTATGAGCTATCAGTATAAGGCCCACGGGGTCCAAGCCTTGGGCCTGAAGCGGGGGCTGGACAGCGAACTGGTGGTGTCCCCCTACTCCTCCTTCCTGGCCCTTCTGCTGGCCCCGCGCAGCGCTCTGCGAAACCTACGGCGTCTGCGAGACCTGGGGCTGGAGGGGCGTTACGGCCTCTATGAGGCGGTGGACTACACCCCGGCCCGCCTTGCGGGAGACGAGGACTTTGAGGTAGTGCGATCCTATATGTCCCATCACTTGGGGATGAGCCTGATAGCCATTGACAACGTCCTCCAGGGCAATATCATGCAGAAACGGTTTATGAAGGACTGCGACATGTCCGCCTATCGGGAGCTGCTTCAGGAGCGGGTGCCGGTAGGGGCCCCAGTCATACGTCAGGAGGAGCGGGACTTCCCGTTTCGGCCCAGGCCGGCCGCCGGTCCTACCCTGATCCGGGAGGGGAAAGACTATGGCCGGAAATCTCCCCAGTGCCATTTGCTCTCCAATGGCGGCTACAGCATACTGACTTGTGACAACGGCCTGACCGCCTCCAAGGCGGGGGAACTGTCCATCACTCTGACACAGCCCGGCAGATATTATGCCCCCGCCGGGGTATCCGTCTTTTTTCACGGACCAGACGGCCTGTACGGCCTGACCCCGGCACCGCTGTATCAGAGCGGAGCGGCATACCGCTGGGAATTTAATGCGGCTGGAGCCTGCTGGTACTTTGAGCGAGAGGGACTGTCCGCCCGGATGTCATTGTCCATCCCTCAGCGGGAAAATGGAGAGGCTCGCCGGGTGGAACTGCGGTGGAGCGGAAAAACACGTCTGGACGGGGAACTTCTGTTCTATTTGGAGCCGGTTCTCTGTCCACAACGGGATTTTGACGCCCATCCCGCCTTTTCCCGGCTCTTTCTGGAGGGCGCTTTCGAGGGAAACAGCGCCATTTTTCACCGCCGTCTCCAAGGGGATGGAGAGGGACCATATCTCGCTGTCCTTTGGACAGGGGAGGGGAGCTCCGCAAGTCTGGACCGCTCGGCTGCTTTGGGAAGGGGCGGTTTGCGGGCTCTGCCAAGCCGGACACGCAGACTGTTGGAGGGGGGGACGGGCTCCGACCCCTGCTTGATGGTTCGGATTCCTGTCTCCCTCAAGCCTGGGGAGAGGGCGGTATTTTCTTTGGTGCTTGCTCTAGGAGACACCGCTCAGGCGGCTCAGGAGCGGGCAGACAGAATGCTTTCCGGCAGAGACGGCGGCCCCGCCTCTCTGGCCCCGATTGTCCAGAAGCTGGCTCTCAGCGAGCGGGAGGTCCTGATGGCTTTTGATCTGCTGGCCCGGCTGACAGCGGAACTGGAGCCAGCTCTGGACTGTCCGCCTCAGAATGCCCTGTGGCCCTACGGTATCTCCGGGGACCTGCCCATTGCCGCCGGACAGTTGTCCGGCGAGGAGGAGGGAAAGCGGGCTGCTCTGTGGTGTCGCTGGCACCAGCTTCTGATTCGGGCGGGCTATCCTTTCGACCTGGTACTGATTTTGGAGGAGGGGGGAGATTACCGCCGGCCCCTCCGCTCCACCCTGATGGAGGAGCTGAAAAGGCTGGGGGCTCAGTCCGCCTTAGGGGCCAAAGGGGGCGTCCATCTGGTCGGTCCCGACGCTGCTCCGGCGGTCCTGGCCTGGGCAAAGGCCATTTTGCCGCTGGAGGAGAGGGAAAACGCCGAGGAGATTGCCCCGCCACCCCCAGTGACGCTCTCCCCCGAGCCGGCCCCTTGGGAGATGGTCAGGGACACAGCCGTCATCCGCTGCGGCGGCCGTCTGCCCCCTGTGGGCTGGAGTCAGGTACTGTGCAATCCGGAATTTGGCTGGGTTACTGACGAGACGGGAGCAGGTTTTCTCTGGTCAGGGGGAAATTCCCGGGAGGGCAGACTGACTCCTTGGAACAATGATCCCCTGGCCGTGGGCGGACAGGAGACCGTTATGGTGAGCCTGGACGGGCGGGAGCATTCCGTCTTTGCAGCTGGAGACGGGCTGGCCTGTACCGTCACCTACGGCCCCGGGTTTGCCCGGTGGGAGAAGGAATTGCCCGGGGCCAGTCTGACCGTTGAGGGGTTTGTTCCACCGGATGAAAATCGCCGCATTCTTCGCTTTACCCTTGCCGGAGGGGCTGGACGGCTGATCTGCCGGATGGGGGAGGGGGAAACCCTCTCCACAGCGCTGGCTGATGGACAGTCTGTCTCTCTGGTGACCCGGGAGAGTGGCGGGAGCCTTTGCTCCCGTTTCTTCCGGGAGGATTTCCGGGTGGAACAGGAGCGCGCTCTGATCTGGTGGGCTGACAAGGTATCTGCCCTTACAGTCAAGACGCCGGACAGCGCCTTGAACCGGTATCTCAGCGGCTGGTGTCTCTATCAGGTGATCGCCTGCCGGATGATGGCCCGTACCAGCCAGTATCAGAATGGCGGGGCCTTCGGGTTCCGGGACCAACTCCAAGATGCGGCCTCTTTACTGTATACCTGGCCTCAGCGGACAAGGGAACAGCTGCTGCTGGCGGCCTCCCGGCAGTTTGAGGAGGGGGACGTACAGCACTGGTGGCACCCGCCCCAGGGGGCCGGGGTGCGCACCCGCATCTCCGATGACCTGCTATGGCTGCCCTGGGTGCTGTGCCGGTACTGCGCTGTCACCGGTGACTGGAAAATTTTGGAGGAGGAGGTGCCCTACCTCGCCGCCAAACCCCTGGAACCTGGGGAAAAAGACCGCTATGAGGTCCCTGTGATAAGTGAAAGCCGGGAAAACCTCTACCGCCACGGCCTTGGCGCCATCCAGTGTGCCCTGAGCCGGGGGACAGGTCCTCACGGTCTGGCGAGGATGGGGAGCGGCGACTGGAACGACGGCATGGATAAGGTGGGGGGCGAATCGGTTTGGCTCACATGGTTTCTGGCTGCGGTGCTACAGGATTTCGCCGTGCTGTGCCGCCGGATGGATGAGGAGGCCCGGGCCGACGACCTGCTGCGGCAGGCGGACAGTTTGATTCAAGCCGCCCAAGGGACCTGGGATGGGGACTGGTATCGCCGGGGATATTATGAGGATGGAAGCCCTCTGGGCTCCGCCCAGAGCGGTCAGTGCCAAATCGACTCCATCGCCCAATCCTTCGCTGTTTTTCCCGGCGGAACGGACCGGAGACGGGCGGACAGGGCTGTCTCTGCCGCCCTGGAACGCCTCTTTGACCGGGAGGCGGGGGTGGTGCGCCTTTTCGACCCGGCGTTTGACGGTCAGGAGGACAACAACCCTGGCTATATCAGGAGCTACCCAGCCGGAGTGCGGGAGAACGGCGGACAGTACACTCACGCCTCCGTGTGGCTGGCTATGGCCTGCTTTCGGCTGGATCGTCCCGAAGATGGTTGGGCTGTTTTAAAGGCCCTCCTGCCGGAGGGCCATGAGACAAATATTTACCGGGCCGAGCCCTATGTTATTGCCGCCGATGTATCCTATGCTCCCGGACGGGTGGGCAGGGCGGGGTGGTCGTGGTATACCGGGGCCGCTGGGTGGTACTGGCAGATTGCCGTTCAGGAGTTGCTGGGCCTTAGAATGGCGGAGGGGAAGCTCACTGTGGAGCCCAACCTCCCTCTGGACTGGCCAGGATATGAGGTCGTCTGGAGGCTGTCCAAGGGAACGCTGAACATCTCGGTAAAGCGAACTGGAGATTACTCTGCCGCTTTGGATGGCAGGTCTGTCAAGGATGGAGTGCCCTTGAGGGAACTGACAGGGGAACACCGGCTGGAGGTCACGATTTGACCTGGGCCGCCACAAACAGATTGGGCGGGTTAGGGAAAAGATTCTCCCGTTCCAGCACTGTAAAGCCGTTTCGGGCGATTTGTTTCTCCAGCCCCCGCTGGGTGAGGAAGGCCACATAGGGCATCTGCCCGGTGTGGCTCCTGATAAACTTCTGAGCGCCCGCCCGGGAGGGTCGGGAGGCCAGACAGTCGGTGGCGGACAGGAACATCCCGCCGGACTTGAGGAGTTCCCGGATCCGGGTTAGGGCGGTGGGCAGGTCCGGAATGTAACACATCACGTTAAAGGCAGTCACCGCATCGAAGCTCCCCGGCTCCAAACATGGATCGTAAAGGTCCGTATTGGTGATCTCCACATTGGCAGCACCTTGGGCCTGGACCTTATTCTGGGCGATGGCTGTCATTTCGGGTGAGATGTCAATGCCCCGGATGTGGAACACGCAGGAGGCCAGCCGCAGGGTGACCAGACCGGTGCCGCAGGCAAAGTCCAGGACCCGGTCAAAGGGGCTCAGGTATTTGACGGTATGCTCCAGAGTTAGGTCATAGGCCCGGGCGTAGGCTCCGCCAGAGGTCTGATCGTAGGTCGGGGCGCGCATGTTCCAAAAATCCTTGGGGTGGTTCAACATGGGAAACACGTCCTTTTTCTGTTGTTAAGGCTATTGTACAACAAAAATTTTCCCGGCGCCACAGAAAAACGCAAAAAATTCCTGGGGAACGATTTGCTTTTAAAGGGGAACTGTGGTATGATAACTCAGCTGATTGACAATATTTTCTTTCCAGGAAAGGAACAAGGCTATGTCAAATATGATTCGCCGGGAGCTGTTTCCCGGGGTATGGCTGCGTGCGGTTCATACCAATAAATTCAAAAGCGCATATCTGTCCCTCACGCTGATGACTCCCGTGGATCAGGAGACCGCCGGGGCCAACGCCCTGATTCCGTCTTTGCTGCGCCGGGGCACGGCGGTTCACCCGGATATGGAGTCCCTGTCCGCCGCTCTGGACGAGCTGTACGGCGGAGCTGTTGAGCCCGTTGTCCGCAAAAAGGGGGAGACACAGTGCGTTGGCTTTGTGGCCAGCTTTTTGGACGACGCCTATGCGTTGAAGGGGGAGAAGCTGCTGGAGCCGGCCGCCGCCCTGTTGGGGGAGCTGCTCCTCAAGCCCCACACCGAAAATGGTGTGTTCAGCCCTGACTACACCGCCGGGGAGAAGGCCAACCTTGTAGACCGCATTCGAGCTCAGATCAACGACAAGCGGACCTATGCCACTCAGCGCCTTGCCCAGGAAATGTGTAAATACGAGGCTTTCGGAGTTGACAAGCTGGGGGACGAGGAGCGTGTGTCCGCCCTCACTCCGGAGAGCTTGTGGGAGCGGTATCAGAAGCTGCTGAACGAGGCCCAGGTAGATGTCTACTATTGCGGCTCCGCCCATCCGGACCGGGTAGAGGCGGCGCTGAGAGAGGCTCTGGCCGGTCTGCCGGTAAATGAGGAGCGGACAGACCTGGACTGTGAGGTCCGTATCACCGCCGGCCCTGAGCCCATTGTGGTGGAGGAGGCTATGGATGTGAGCCAGGGCAAGCTGGCCCTGGGCTTCCGCACCGGGGGACTGACCTGCTGGGAGGAGGAGTACCCCGCACTCTATCTGGCCGTTGCCATCTTTGGCGGGACCACTCTGTCCAAGCTGTTTATGAATGTGCGGGAGAAGCTGTCCCTGTGCTACTACGCCAGTGCGGTTCTGGAGAAGATGAAGGGGCTGGTGCTGGTATCCTCGGGCATCGAGTTTGACAAGTATCAGACCGCCAAGGATGAGATTCTGGCCCAGCTGGAGGCTGTCAGGCGGGGGGAGATCGAGGAATGGGAGCTGGAGGGCTCCCGCAGGACCCTGATCGGAGCGTGTATGTCCACCCTGGACGACCAAAGCCGTCAGGAGGAATTCTGGCTGGGGCAGGCCGCTGCCGGGCTGGAATTTGGTCCGGAGGAGCTGGCCGGCCGGCTGGAGAAAGTCACTCGGGAGCAGGTAGCCGCGGCGGCCCGAAGGCTGGAGCTGGACACTGTCTACTTCCTGAAAGGCAAGGAGGTCTGAGCTATGGAGAAATTGGAATTTGCCCAGGTAGGGGAGACCATGTATCATGAGAAGCTGGAAAACGGCCTGAACGTGTTTATCTTCCCCAAGCCCGGCTTTCAGAAGGGCTACGCCTTTTTTGCTGCCAACTATGGCGGAATGGATATGCGTTTTTTCCTGGACGGGGAGTGGCACAACACCCCCGCCGGGGTGGCCCACTATCTGGAGCACAAGATGTTCGACACCCGGGATGGCAACGCCCTCCAGGAGCTGGCCGCCAATGGGGCCAGCCCCAACGCCTTCACCAGCAACGACATCACCGGCTACTACTTTGATTCTACAGAAAAATTTGAGGAGAATCTGCGCATTCTGCTCTCTTTTGTCTCGATTCCATGGTTTACCCAGGAGAGCGTGGACAAGGAGCGGGGCATCATCGGTCAGGAGATCGGTATGATCGAGGACAGTCCGGACTGGAAATGCTTCATGAACCTGATGGCGGCCTTATACAAGCACCACCCTATTCGGGTGAGTGTGGCGGGCAGCGTGGAATCCATCGCTCAAATAACGCCGGAGACCCTCTATGCCTGCCACAAGGCTTTCTACGACCCAGCCAACATGGTGCTGTGTGTGGCGGGACCGGTGGACCCGGAGCACATCTGCACAGTCGCCCGGGAGATTTTGCCCAAGGAGGCCGGACCTGTCGCTGTCAAGGACTATGGGGATAAGGAACAGCCGCAGGCGGCTCAATCCCTTATTGAGGAGCAAATGGAGGTGTCCGCCCCCATCTTCCACCTGGGCTGGAAGGGAGACGCCCAAAAGGACGGAGCGGCCCGCCTGCGCCAGGAGCTGGTGGGCGGGCTGGCCTTGGAGGTGCTGCTGGGCAATTCCAGTCCCCTATACGCTAGGATGTACCAGGAGGGACTGATTAATCAGGAGTTTGGCTATGGCTATGAGAGTGATGCTGGCTGCGCCTTTTTGGCGGCAAACGGGGAGTCCAAGGACCCGGAGGCTGTCCAAATGGCGGTGGCCGACGAGGCCGCCCGCATTGCCCGGGAGGGCGTGGATCAGGACCTGTGGGAGCGGGTGAAGAAGGGAGTCTATGGCAACTGGGTGCGGGGGCTGAATTCCTTTGAGCACCTGTGTGTGGGTCAGGCACAGGCCTTCTTCGCCGGGTATGATTTCCTGCGCTTTGCGGAAATTTATGATTCCATAACGAAGGCGGTGGCGGAGAAATTGATCGAGAGCTGGGTGACCAGGGAGCGCGCCGCGTTGTCGGTGGTCCGGACCAAGGAGGATGCTCAGTGATCCAGACAGTATCTTTTCCTGGAATGGGGCTGGAATTTACCCTGAACCGAGTGGCCTTTACCATCCCTGTTCTGGACCGGCCCATATATTGGTATGGCATTATTATCACTGGCGGGCTGATTCTGGCGGTGTATCTGTGCATGCGCTGGGGCAAACGGTTCGGCATCACCGAGGATAATATTCTTGATATGATGTTTATCGCCGTTCCCGCCGCCCTGGTGGCCGTTCGGGTGTACTATGTGGTGTTTAATCTGGACATCTATCGCCGGGCGGACGGCTCACTGGACTGGGGCGCGATTTTTTACTACGGAGACGGCGGACTGGCTATCTATGGGGCCATCATCTCCTCAGCCATCGTCCTGCTGATCTTCTGCCGCTGGAAAAAGCTCAGCTTTCTGGCCTATGCCGATCTGGGAGTTCACGGCCTGTTTATCGGTCAGATCATCGGCCGGTGGGGCAATTTTATGAATGTGGAAGCCTATGGCGAGGCCACCGCTCTGCCCTGGCGGATGTGCGGGCCCTCTATTGCGGCGGAGATGCTCCGGGACGGCTATGTGGACGAGGCAGGCTTTCAGTCCATCCTCAGCGGAACGCTGGGGGTACATCCCACCTTCTTCTATGAGTCCGCCTGGAACTTTGTGGGACTGATTCTGGTATATTTCATGGGGAAAAAACGGAAATTTGATGGGCAGTGCTTCCTGTTTTACTTCTTCTGGTATGGGATCGGCCGTGCTTGGATTGAGGGACTGCGCACAGACAGCCTGTATCTCTTCGGTTGGGAGCTGTTCGGTGCGCCTGTCCGGGTGTCTCAGCTTTTTGCTCTTCTCACCGGAGCCGCTGCCGGAGGGGTCTTGGCGTGGGCACTGTGGAAGTATCGAGACGGAAAGCAGGAACTGTTTGTGGAACATCTGGCCGCCCGAATGGAGCAGACAGAGAAGACGGACAAGGAGGGATAAGCCATGGCGGCTGTTGTGATGGATGGAAAGGCCCTTGCGGCCAAAATCAGAGAGCAGGTGCGGCTCCAGGTGGAGCGGATGGAGCGAAAGCCGGGAATGGCTATGGTGCTGGTGGGGGAGAACCCCGCCGCCCAGGTCTATGAGGCGGGCAAGCGAAAGGACTGCCAGCAGTGCGGGATTTATTATGAGACCTACCGCCTGCCGGAGGATGTGCCGCAGTCGGAGCTCCTGGATGTAATCCGCTTTTTAAACGACCGGGAGGGGATTGACGGCATTTTGATTCAGTTCCCTCTGCCGGAGCACCTGGACGACCGGGAGATCCAGCTGGCAATCCGGCCGGACAAGGATGTGGACTGCGTCCATCCCTCCAACGTGGGGGACCTGACCCTGGGGGTGGATTCCTTCTGGCCCTGCACCCCGGCGGGAGTGATGCGGCTGTTGGCGGAGTACGGCATTGATCCGGCCTTTAAGAACTGTACTATGGTAGGACGGTCCAACATTGTGGGCAAGCCCCAAGCCATGCTGCTGCTGCGCCGGGACTGCACTGTTACCGTCTGTCACACCAAGACCCCTGATCTGGCTGCCGAGTGCCGCCGGGCGGATATTCTGATAACGGCTGCGGGGCACACCGGACTTATCACCGCCGATATGGTGAAGGAGGGGGCGGTAGTAGTGGATGTAGCCGTCAACCGGGATAGCCGGGGGAAGCTGTGCGGCGATGCCGACTATGAGGCTGTGGCCGCCAAGGCTTCCTATATTACCCCTGTCCCTGGCGGTGTGGGTCCTGTTACTCGGGCTGTACTTATGGAGAATACCCTTACAGCAGCCCTGCGCCATGGAAAAGTATAATACAGCTTGTCCAAATACCCTCACTTTTTTCTGGGATTAATTTAATACACATCTCCGAGTTCTGGACCAGGTTTCCACTGGAATAAGGCTAAAATTTGCTGCCATGAATCTCAAAAAGCTGGCCTTTTAGTTTTCCAGATTCTTTTTCTTTCCTCGTCTATGACAGAATAAAAATGAAAAAAGCGATTAAACTGAGGAGAAGGGGGAGAAAAATTGTGGAGCTTTTTCAGGTGATTGAGGACAGTGAGGGAATTGAAGGGGCGATTATGCGCGTGCTCTCCGGGCGGGGTGCGGTGGGGGAGCGAGTGAGCGAAAATCATCCGGCGCTTCTGATCGTGTCGCCTAAGGCGGCGGCCAAAGGTATAGAGCTGCCCAGGCAGTGTCGCACCGTGCTGCTGCCTGGGGAGATGGGGGGGCGGGCCGTCCCGATTCGGGCCGCCAGCGCTGTCAGTTATGGTGTTTCGCCGCGGGACAGCCTGACCCTCTCCAGTCGTGAGGGAGACACGCTGTGGGCCGCTCTCCAGCGTGAATTGGTAACAGTGGACGGACAGGTGGTGGAGCGACAGGAATTTCCTTTGTTTCTGGAATCGGGACGGGAGGCAATGCCGGCTTTGGCGGCCGCTGGAGCACTGCTTCTGCTGGGCGTATCTCCCGAGGAGCTGATCCCGTTCACAAGCTGAACCACCCTCTTTCGAATATCGGAAGAGGGTGGTTTTTCATGT
>CATKHE010000138.1 GCA_949747935.1 uncultured Eubacteriales bacterium | reverse complement strand
TAAGGACGTGTGGGCTGACATCAGCCAGGGCTTCTCTGAAATGGGCAATTACGTCTTTATGTGCTTCTTTATCTCCATCTTCACCAACTTCTTCAACGTGTCCAAGCTGGGCACCGTCCTGGCCATCAGCGGCGCCAACGGCCTGAAGGCCATCGGCTTCACCGGTGTGCCCCTGTTGGTGGGTCTGATTATTGTGGCCTGCTTTGTCAATCTGTTCATTGGCTCCGCCTCCGCCAAGTGGGCCATTCTGGCTCCGGTGTTCGTCCCCATGATGATGATTATGGGTTACGACCCCGCCATCACTCAGATGGTCTACCGCATCGGCGACTCTATCACCAACCCCCTGTCCCCCCTGTTCACCTACATGCCCGTCATCCTGGGCTACGCCCGGAAGTACGACAAGAAGGCCGGTCTAGGCACCGTAATTGCCAACATGATCCCCTTCTCCACCTGCTTCGCCATCGTCTGGATTCTCCAGGTTATCGTTTGGGTTGTGTTCAATCTGCCCCTGGGCCCCGGCGGCGGCATCTATCTGCCCGGCTACGGCGGCTGAATCAGTCCCCTATAACAATCTAAAAGGCGGCCCGGATCAGCGATGGTTCGGGCCCCTTCAAACGAAAGGAGTTTTTGCCCATGGACTTCGCACAGCGCGCGTCTCAGCTCAGCGGCGACATCATCCGCCACCGGCGCTGGCTTCACCAGCATGCGGAGCTCTCCCTCCAGGAGACGGAGACTACCGCCTATCTGGCCGCTCAGCTCCAGGCCTTAGGCGTCCCCGTCCAGACCTTCCCCGACTACCCCGGCTGTATCGCCACCATCCAGGGCGGCAAGCCGGGCAAAACCGTGATGCTCCGGGCCGATATCGACGCCCTGCCCATCCAGGAAAACAGCGGAGTGGACTTTGAGAGCCAGAACCCCGGCGTGATGCACGCCTGCGGCCACGACTGTCACGCCGCCATGCTCCTGGGGGCCGCTCAAATGCTGTGGGAGTGCCGTGACGAGCTCTCCGGCACCATCAAGCTGCTGTTCCAGTCCGGTGAGGAAGTGTTTATCGGCAGCCACTACTACTGGGACAAGGGCCACCTCAATGACGTGGACGCCGCCATGGGCCTTCACGTGTGGGCCACCGCCCCCAACGGCAGGCTCTGCGTACAGGACGGCCCGCTGATGGCCAGCTGTGACAACTTCAAGCTCACGGTCCACGGCGTGTCCTGCCACGGCTCCACGCCCAACATCGGAAAGGACGCCATCGTGGCCGCCAGCGCCATCATTATGGCGCTCCAGACCGTGGTCAGCCGGATCAGCGACCCCCGGGACATGGTGGTGGTAACGGTGGGAAAGGTCCAGGCCGGCACCCAGTTCAACATCATCACCGACACCGCCGTTCTGGAGGGCACCGTCCGGGCCCACGACCCCGCCGCCCGACAGCTGGCCGCCAAGAGCATCCGGCATATTGTGGAGACCACAGCCGCCGCTATGGGCTGCACCGCTGACCTGGAATACAATTTTTTGGAGCCCCCCGTGCGCAATGACGACACCGCCCTCAACGAGGTTGCCCGGAACGCCGCCCGGAAGCTGTTTGGCGGCGACATCCTCGCCACCACCCTCCCGGCCACCGGCAGCGAGGACTTCTCCTACCTGATGGAAAAGATTCCCTCCTCCCTGTTTGTCTTCCTGGGCTGCTACGATGAGGCGACGGGCAGCGTCCACCCTGTACACAACGAAAAATTCCGAATCAACGAGGATATCCTCCAGACGGGCGCGGCCGAGTACGCCCAATTCGCCGCCGACTATCTGAAAAATGCCGCGGGAGGTGAACAGTAATGGACATCAGAGCACTGGCTAAGGAGCAGGAGTCCTACATCATCGAAAGCCGTCGCTGGCTCCACGCCCACCCTGAGCTGGGCACTCAGGAGACTGAGACCACCCGGTTTATCACGGATCAGTTGGACAGCATGGGGATTCCCGTCCAGACCTTCGACAGCATTACCGGCTGCGTGGCCACCATCCAAGGCGGTAAGCCGGGCAAAACCGTCATGCTCCGGGCTGATATCGACGCCCTGCCCATTCAGGAGACCTCCGGCAAAAGCTACTGCAGCGTGAACCCCGGCGTAATGCACGCCTGTGGTCACGACTGTCACACCGCTATGCTCCTGGGGGCCGCCCGCATCCTTCAGGCCCACCGTGAGGAGCTGAAGGGCACCGTCAAGCTCATTTTCCAGATGGCCGAGGAGATCGGCCGCAAATCGGAGGAGTATGTAAAGCGGGGCGCTTTGGAGGGCGTGGACGCTATCTTCGGAATGCACGTCTGGTCCGCTCTGGATAAGGGCAGGGCCAACTTTGAGGCTGGCGGGCGCATGGCCTGCTCCGACCGTTTTACCATTCAGATTCACGGCAAAGCCGCCCACGGCAGCGCCCCCAACCAGGGCAAAGACGCGGTCCTGGCCGCCGCCGCCGCGGTGATGGCCCTTCAATCCCTGCCTAGCCGGGTCGTCGATCCTCTGGACAGCCTGGTGGTCAGCGTAGGCATGATGAACGGCGGAACCAAGGAAAATATCCTCTGCGACCATGTGGAACTGGTGGGCACTGTCCGAGCCTTTGACCGGGACTTCCGCAACAGTATGCCCCAGCGCATTGAGAGTCTTGTATCCAGCGTGGTTCAGGGCTACGGCTGTACCGCCGGCTGCGACTACTACTTCGGCCCCAGTCCCCTGATTAATGATCATGAGGACCTGAACCGCCTGTCCCAGAACGCCGCCAAAAAAATCATGGGGGAGGACTGCCTGGTCCCGCTGAACAAGATGATGGGTGCGGAGGACTTCAGCGTTTATATGGAGCATATCCCCGGCGTCTACGGGTATCTCGGCTTTAAGAACCCGGACGGCGGCCAGGAATATATTCACCACCATCCCGCTTTCGATGTAGACGAATCTGTCCTGTGGAGCGGATGCGGCATATATGTCCAGTTTGCGGTAGATTATCTGGAGGAAAATGCCTGACCCTTTTCGGCATATAAACACAGCACCGGAAATTTCCGGTGCTGTGTTTCCATATTCTCAGAAGATACTCAATCCCATGTTCTCAGAGAGATACTCCAGTATTTTCAGCCCGCCAATGCTGTTGCCTTTATCGTCCAGTGAGGGTCCGTAGGTAGCGATACCGTACTGACCGATGGAACAGGAGATAATGCCGCCGCCCACGCCGCTCTTGGAGGGCATTCCCACTGTGGAGGCAAACTCACCAGAATAGTCGTACATCCCGCAGGTTACCATCAGAGAACGCACCAACTTAACCGTGCGGGGCTGAATCAGTGTTTCCCCGGTGATGGGACTCACGCCGTTATTGGCCAGCGTGGCCGCAAAAACAGCCAGGTCCTGGCAGGAACAGGCCAGCGAACACAGCAGGAAGTAGAGTTCCAGATGGTCCTCGCAATTTCCCTCAATAATTCCGTTGGAGCGCATGAGGTAGATAATGGCCCGGTTCTTAAAACCGGTATTTGACTCAGAAAGAAACACCTCATAGTCCACATCCAAACTGGAATTTCCGGTGAGCTTTCGGGCAAAGTCAATGCTTACCGCCTTGCGCTCCTCCAGCGTGGCCCCCCGAATGGTGCTGGCCACGGCAATAGCACCCGCATTGATCATCGGGTTGAAAGGCTTGTTGTTGGTCAGGTGGTCCAGACGAACAGTGGAGTTGAAGGAGTCCCCTGTGGGTTCCAGCCCTACCTTGGAAAATACGATATCATAGCCGTTCTGCTCCAGCGCAAGGATAAGTGCGATGACTTTGGAGATACTCTGCATAGTGAATCTCTCCTCACAGTCTCCCGCCGAGGACAGATTTCCCTCCATGTCACACACCGCAATCCCCAGCCTGGATGGGTTTTTAGATGCCAGCTCCGGAATATAGCTGGCCGGTTTTCCATAGCGCACAAACCGCCGGCCATAAGTAAGGGCCTCCTGAATCATCTTCTGTTCCATTTTATCCATTCCTCCCAAAATGCGGTTTTCTCCCGCTCATCTTTCGGCAACATTATTATAGTACATCTTTCCTTTTTCCGCAATACCCTTCTCTTTGTGGAAGAATTGTCCATGTCCGGCACAACCTTTGTTGGTATTTCCCCTTGCGCGCCGGCTTTTCCTGTGTTATACTGCGAAGCTGAAAATTCTTCAGCTGTAAGGAGGTACCTCCTATGTACTTGGAAGACTATCGAAAGGCACGTCAATTGGGCTTGAAGGAAACCAAGCTCAGTCAGGTCAGAGGCGCATCCCCCTATTTGCCGGTTCTGGATGAGATCCTGGCTGAGGAGAGCACCTGCGGCGAGGTCAGTCTCGGCCTGGTGGAAATTCCCATTGAGCTCATTGTGGGAACCCGGTCTGCCGGGCGCAGTCAGGCCTTTTCCCACACCTTCTACCCACTGATGAGCGAGGATTCAGAATTCGCCCAGAAATGGATCGCCCTTTGCAAAGCGCATATGGACGAGGGTATCACTGACCCGATCAAGGTCTATGAATATATGCACACCTTTTACGTGGTGGAGGGTCACAAGCGGGTCAGCGTGCTGCATTACTTCGGCGCAGTAAGCATCCCCGCCGAGGTCACCCGGGTGCTTCCCGCCAAGGACGGCTCGAAAGCCAGTAATATTTACTATGAATATGTGGATTTCTACCAGTTGTCTCAGATCAACTACCTGTGGTTCAGCGGCACCGGCCGGTTTACCCGCCTCCAAGAGGCAGTAGACAAGGGGCCGAAAGACGTCTGGACAGAGGACGAACGCCGAAAGTTTTTCAGCTTTTACACCCAGTTTTCCGCGCTCTACGGCGACAAAAGCGCCAAAGAGCTCTCCACCCGGCTGACAGTCGCCGATGCCATGCTCCTCTATTTGGAGTTCTTCGGATACGACCAGGTGAAAAACTTCACACAGTCAGAGCTGAAAGACGGATTTTTGCAGCTCCACAAAGCATTTTCCGTAAAAAAGGCACAGGGTCTTAACCCGCTGAAAGGACTGCTGAATCGATGAAAATTTTGGCTCTGTCCGACCATGAGGTCCCTTGGCTGTGGGATCACCTTGACCGGCAGCGGCTGGAAGGAGTCGATCTTATCCTCTCCTGCGGTGACCTGGATCCTCGGTATCTGTCCTTCATCGTCACCTTCGCC
>CATKHE010000137.1 GCA_949747935.1 uncultured Eubacteriales bacterium | reverse complement strand
TGCGGTCGGCCTTGGCCAGGCCGTCCTGGTCCAGCTGGGCCAGGGCCCGCTGCATGGTGTTGGGATTGACCCCCGCCTCCGCCGCCAGCTCCCGCACCGAGGGCAGGCGGCTTCCAGGGGGATAGACCCCGGTGATGATCCGCCGTGTCAGCTGCTGGGTCAGCTGCTGCCAGATAGGGCGGTCATCGTCCAAACTCCAGTCCACAGTCGTCCCTCCTTTGTATTATTGTGTTACTGTATTATGCTATTAATACAATAATACATCTTTTGCTGTTTGTCAACCCCTTTTGGAAAAAATAAATCCCCGCCCAAGGGCGGGGATCAAACTGCCGTTTACAGGCTGCCGTCTGCCATTCTGGTTTCATTTTATGTTTTGCGGCTCAGCTTTTTCAGATCATTGCCTGTCAGGCCGCAGCGCTCCTCCAGCTTTTTCCCTCTCAGAGAATCGCAGCAGGCGTCCCGGTTGAGAATCTCAATGGGGAAGGCCATCCGGTTCTGGAGCAGCCCGCTCAGCTTATGCCCGGCCTCCCAGTCGTCGGAGAAGAAATAACCCCACTCCAAAAAGGCGCACATCACGGCTGTATGTACCTCCCCCAGGCTTCGCCCCGACTGCCACTGGGTGAACACGTCGCAGGGGTACTCCTCGCCGGAGAAATCTTTATACAGCTGCCTCACCATATTCGCATAGTAGTCCTTCTGCCCCTGTGACCCGCCCCAGATATTTCCCGGGTCCTCCCTGCGGATCACCCCGTCCTGAAACAGCTCCCTGCCCACCTGATTCAGCATGAGCTTCATCTCATGGTCATAGACAAAGGGGTGAGCGGCCGGCTCCACCTCCAGGGCAGAAAAGAAGTTGGTAATCAGCCCCTTCACGTCGGAATGCCGTTCAATTTTAATCAAATGTTGAAAAAAATCACAGTCAATCGCAACCTGCCGCGCCATCCTCTGTTTCCTCTCTCTCCTGTGGGACGGACAGCGAATCGTTCAGCGAGCCGTCCTGTTCTCCAACCTTAAACTCAAAACGCCTGTAAAATTCCTTCAGCCAGCCCTCCGGCTGGGTCCTCCGCTCCGCAGCCTGGTCCAGCAGCTCCCGCAGGCCCTCAATGCCCTTCCGCTCGTCCGGCCTCTGGTACAGTCGGGTGTAGCCCTGCTCCCGGGCCACCTTTTGGGAGTGCTCCTCCAATATCTTCTTTTTCCCGGCAGATTCCCCCGTCCAAAGGGGGTCCACCCATTTGTCCGGCATCAGCGCCAGCTCATAGAGCCGGTATACTACTGACTTATAGGGCACATAGAACTCATTCATCATGGCGGTGACGGCCTGGACCATATTGCCCACTGTCATTTTTCCGTCCTCATTCCGGGCGCCGTCCATGGCCTTTTCGGCAAAATCCCTGAACAGCCTTTCCGGCATCAGCAGCTCTGCGGCGAAGCGGTTCATAATCCGCTCCCCATGGTCATAGTCCACCGCCACACTCAGTTGCTTCTCCAGCCACTGGTCCAGCCTCCAGATATGTCCCAGCTCGTGAGCCGCGGTAAAAATCTGCTTCTCCTTGGACTGAGCGGTGTTGATATAGACGACATCCACCTTTTCTCCGTCAACAATGTAGGTCTTGTGGAAGCCGTTATTTCCGCCGTCCTCCTTGGGGAAGTACAGCACGTCGCAGTAGCGGTCCAACAGGGGCAGGATATCCTCCCGGATCACCTCGTTGCAGTGGAC
>CATKHE010000136.1 GCA_949747935.1 uncultured Eubacteriales bacterium | reverse complement strand
GGAGATGCGGTCCAGAATGACCGACTTGGCAATGGCCTGGCCGGGATTTTGAAGAAACAGCTTCAAAATGGCGTACTCCGTCTTGGTCAGCCGGACGGGCGTCCCATCCGCCGTGACGGCGTGGGCGGTCTGGTCCAGGCGCAGGCCGCCTGCCTCCAGCACGGGGGCCAGTCCCGGTGAGGCGCTCTCCCGCAAACGGGCGGCCACCCGGGCCAGCAGCTCCCGGGAGTCAAAGGGCTTGGTCACATAGTCCGCCGCCCCTTTCAGAAGGAGCTTCACCTTGTCGTCCGTTCCCGCCTTGGCGCTGACCACGATGGTGGGCACGCCGCTGATTTTGGACAGCACCTCCTCTCCGGACAGGCCAGGCAGCATCAGGTCCAGCAGCACCAGATCAGGCTGCTGCCGCTCCAGCAGCAGCACCGCCTCCGTCCCCGAGTAGGCCCGCAGGACGGCGTAGCCCTCCCGCTGGAGCAGCTCCTCCAGAATATTGCCGATATGGATGTCGTCGTCGATGACCGCGATGGTTTTCATGGCCGGCCTCCCCTTTCATTTTTATTATACCCTCTTTTTTGGGGGGAGACAAGGCGGATATCTGGTGATATAATGAAACATATCAGCATGGACAGGAGGACAAGTCATGTTCAATTTCAACTACTATACCCCTACTCAGGTGGTCTTCGGCCGGGGCGCGGAGGAACAGACCGGCGCGCTGGTGAAGGCCCAGGGCTGCAAAAAGGCGCTCATTCACTATGGCGGCGGCAGTGTGGTCCGGTCCGGGCTGCTGGACCGGATCAAGGCATCTCTGGACAAAGAGGGCGTCGCCTATGCGGAGCTGGGCGGCGTGGTGCCCAACCCCCGGCTGTCTCTGGTGTACCAGGGCATTGCGCTGTGCCGGAAGGAGGGGGTGGACTTCATCCTGGCGGTGGGGGGCGGCAGCGTCATTGACTCCGCCAAGGCCATCGCCTACGGTCTGGCGGACGGGGAGGCCGACGTGTGGGACCTGTATGAACACACCCGCCGGGCAAGGGGCTGCCTGCCTGTGGGCGCGGTGCTCACCATCGCCGCCGCCGGCAGCGAAATGAGCAACAGCTCGGTTATCACAAAGGACGAGGGCGGTGTCAAGCGGGGCTATAACGACGATATCTGCCGCCCCCGTTTCGCCGTTATGAACCCGGAGCTGACCGTTACCCTCCCCCCGTATCAGACGGCCAGCGGCTGCGTGGACATCCTGATGCACACTATGGAGCGGTACTTCACCCCCAACGGCACCATGGAGCTCACCGATAGCCTGGCCGAGGGCCTGATGCGCGCCGTGATGAAGAACGCAGCCGTCCTCCGGGACAATCCCGCCGACTACGAGGCCCGGGCGGAGATCATGTGGGCGGGCAGCCTGTCCCACAACGGCCTCACCGGCTGCGGCTGCGACGGCGGCGACTGGGCCTGCCATGGTCTGGAGCACGAGATGGGCGGCATGTTCGACGTGACCCACGGTGCCGGCCTGGCCGCCGTGTGGGGCAGCTGGGCACGGTATGTGTACCGGGACTGTCTGGACCGCTTTGTAAAGTTCGCCGTCGGGGTGATGGGAGTGGACGGCCGCGGCGCGCCGGAGGAGACTGCCTTGAGGGGTATTGAAGCCATGGAGAACTTCTACCGCTCCATCCGCATGCCCACCTGCTTCTCCGAGCTGGGCATTGCCCCCACCCAGGAGCAGCTGGAGACCATGGCCCGGATGTGCGCTGCGGCGGCCGGCGGACAGAAGGGGGCCGCCAAGGTGCTGAGACAGGACGACATGTTGAAGATTTATCAGCTGGCGAACCGCTGAGCATCCGCCCCGCTTTCTGCCAGGAAAAAAGATGGACGGCAGAGCGGTTTTGTTGTAAAATAAAAAGACTGCGATTTTTTGAAAGGGGGGCGCGTCTATGGCAGAGACATTCCTGCCCGGACAGGTGCTGGCCATCACCGCCCAGGCGGCGGACCGGCTTTTGAGGCTGGACAGCGGCGACGCCGCCCTGGTGTATCTTCATCTGCTGCGCCACGGGGGGCTGACGGGACTGAAGTGGACCGACGCCCGCCTCCAGGGGGCGCTGGAGGGGCTGCGAGCCCAGGGGCTGGCGCCCAATGAGCCCATCCAGGCCCCGGAGCCTCCGGTCCAGGAGACCCCTCCTCCGGAGTACTCCACCGAGGATATCACCCAGGCCCTGGCCGACGGGGCCTCCCTCTTTCCGGCCCTGGTGGACGAGGTGGAGCGGCGGTTGGGCAAGCGGCTGTCCGCCGCCGACCTGAAAAGCCTGTACACCCTCTATGACCATCTGGCCCTCCCCGCCGAGGTGATCCTCATGCTGGTGGGCTGGTGCGTGGAGGAAATGGAACGGAAATACGGGCCGGGACGCAGGCCCTTCCTGTCTCAGATCAAGCGGGAGGGCTTCGTTTGGGCCCGCCGGGGGGTGGACACCATGGAGCGGGCGGAGGAGTACATTACAAGGCTCACCCGCCTGCGGAGCCGGGAGGCGGAGGTGCTCCGCCTGCTGGACATCTCCCCCCGGCCCCTGGTGGAGCGGGAGAAGACCTACATCGCCGCCTGGGACGACATGGGCTTTGACGACGAGGCCATCCGCATGGCCTACGAGCGCACGGTGCTGAAAAAACAGTCCATGGACTGGGGCTATATGAACGGCATCCTCCGCCGCTGGCACGAGAAGGGGCTGCATACCGCCGCCGCCGTCCGGACCGGCGACCGGGACCCCCGGCCCGTCCAGGCGGGCGGCTCCCGGAAGGCGCCCGCGCCCCCCTCCGCCGATCAGGAGCGGCGGGCCCGGGAGGATATGGAGCGGATGCGCCGGCTGATGGAACAGATGAAACGGGAGGGGAGTTAAATGTCATACGACGCCAATGTACAGCGCCGGGCGGCCGTCCGGCTGGAGCGGGAGCGCCGGGAACGCCGGGAGCGGGTCGAGCGGCTGCGGCTGGAGGTCTACCGAAAGGAGCCCAGGCTGGAGCGCCTCGACCGCCGTATCCGGGGGACCATGGCTGGGCTGGTGGCCGCCGCCCTGCGGCAGGGGGGCGACCCGGTGGAGGCTGTCCGGGCGGTGCGGGAGGAGAACCAGGACCTGCAGCGGGAGCGGGCCGTCCTGCTGGGCGGGCTGGGCCTGCCCGAGGATGCCCTGGACGACAGGCCCGCCTGCCCCCTGTGCAAGGACACCGGCTGGCAGGGGGCCAATATGTGCCGGTGCCTGCGGGAGCTGTGCGCCCAGGAGCAGATCAAAGAGCTGTCCAAGCTGCTGGACCTGGGGGAGCAGTCCTTCGACGCCTTCCGCATGGACTACTACAGCCAGACCCCTTGGCCCGCCCACGGGAGCTCCCCCCGGGGCAATATGGAGCTGGTCTACGATGTATGCCTGAATTACGCCACAAAATTCGGCCGCTTCGCCCTGAAAAATTTGTTTCTCTCCGGCCCGCCGGGGCTGGGCAAGACCTTTTTGTCCGCCTGCATCGCCCGCGCCGTGTCGGAAAACGGGTTTTCCGTGGTCTACGACACCGCCGGGAATGTCTTTGCCCAGTTTGAGGCCCGGAAGTTCCTTCGGGACAGCCCCGACGGACTGGATGCCCGGGACGAGACCCGCCGTTACCTCAACTGTGACCTGCTCATCCTGGACGACCTGGGCAGCGAGCTGACCACCCAGTTTACCCAGTCCGCCCTCTATGAGCTGGTGAACACCCGGCTGGTGGGGGAGAAGCACACCGTCATCTCCTCCAACCTGTCCATGGAGGAAGTCGCCCGGCGCTACGCTCCCCAGATCGCCTCCCGGCTGGAGGGGGAATATCACGTCCTCCATTTCTTCGGGGACGATATCCGGCTGGTGAGGAAGAACCGGCTGTAACGCACAAAAGGAGAATGTTCCATGATCTACGCAGTCCTTGCCGCGGTTTTAGTGGCCGTGGACCAAATTGTCAAATACCTGGTGATGACCAATATTCCCCCTGGGGGGCATGTCCCCTTTATCCCCTATATCCTGGAGCTGACCTATGTGACCAACACCGGGGCAGCCTTCTCTATCTTCTCGGAGCACACCTGGGCCCTGGCTCTGGTGTCGCTGGTCATGTCCGCTGTGCTGGCCCTGGCCTTGTGGAAGGGGCTGTTCAAGCACCCCCTGGGCAGGCTGGCCCTCACCCTGCTGCTGGCGGGGGCGGTGGGCAACCTGATCGACCGGGCCCTCCGGGGGTTTGTGGTGGACATGTTCAATGTGCTGTTTATGCGTTTCGCCGTTTTCAACGTGGCAGACGTCTGTGTGGTTGTAGGGGGAATCGCCGCCGGGGCGTACTACCTGTTTTTGATGGACAAGCTGGAGCCCCGGGAGGAAAAAAGCGATGACGGCGCTGACCGCTGACCGTGAGGGCGAGCGGGCGGACGCGTTCCTGGCCCGGTCGGTCCCCGGCCTGACCCGCTCCGCCGCCCAGAGGCTGCTGGAGCGGGGGGCGGTCCTTCTGGACGGAAGGCCAGCGCGGAAAAACGATAGGCTGACCCCCGGTCAGGGGCTGACAGTCACCCTCCCCGCTCCGGAGCCTGTGGACGTTCTCCCCCAAAAAATCCCCCTGGACATCGTCTATGAGGACAGAGACGTGGTCGTGGTCAACAAGCCGGTGGGGCTGGTGGTCCACCCCGCCCCCGGCCACCCGGACGGCACATTGGTCAACGCCCTGTTATACCACTGTGGAAATTCACTGTCTGGAATTAACGGCGAGCTGCGCCCCGGCATCGTCCACCGTATTGACCGGGATACTTCCGGGCTCGTCATCGCCGCCAAGAACGACCGGGCCCACCTGGCCCTGGCCGCCCAGCTCCAGGACCATTCCCTGGCCCGGACCTACGAGGCGGTGGCGATGGGGGGCCTCCGGGAGGACAGCGGCACGGTGAACGCCCCCATCGGCCGCCACCCGGTGGACCGGAAGAAAATGGCCATCGACCGGAAAAACGGCCGGGAGGCCATCACGCACTGGACCGTTCTGGCCCGGTATCCCGGCTATACCCATGTGGAGTGCCGCCTGGAGACGGGCCGCACCCACCAGATCCGGGTCCATCTGGCTTCCATCGGCCACCCCCTGCTGGGGGACACGGTGTACGGGACGAAGAAGCCCGTCCCCGGTCTGGCGGGACAGTGCCTCCATGCCCGGCGGCTGCGGTTCGTCCACCCCTCCACCGGGGAGACCATGGAGCTGGAATGTCCTTTGCCAGAGTGGTTTCAGGAAATTTTAAAGAAAATCGACAGGTAAAACGCAAAAAGGTTCCTTTTAGCCAGGGGGTCTATGGAAAAAGTGCGGTTTCCCCCTTGACAACCCCGCAAAAACCGGATAAGATATGGGTCACATAATGCAAAGTGCGCGGAAAAGGACGAGTACCCGCCCCTGAGACGCGAAGAGAGCCGCCGTTTGGTGCAAGGCGGACGGGAGGGGACGGGAAAAATCACCTTGGAGCTGAGGGCTGAATCGCAGTAGGCCCCTCCGGACGCCCCCGTTACCGGGCAGACTTGAGCGGCCGGATTTTATCCGGCAAGAAGAGTGGTACCGCAGAGGTTTGCGCCTTTGTCT
>CATKHE010000135.1 GCA_949747935.1 uncultured Eubacteriales bacterium | reverse complement strand
GCGGTCGGTGGCGATGCGGGCCTCAAAGGCGATCTTTCCACCGCCGTCGATACCGCCGATGACGATATTGGTGTTGCCGATGTCGATTGCCAGGAGCATTGTGCTCACCTGATCTCTCTGTTTAATTTCCGCTCACGGAGACGCTGGACCGGACATAGGGCAGGTGGAACAGCGCCTTGCCGATGGCCGTAACCAGAATAACGGCCCCAATGGCCTCCACAACGCCAGAGGTGGCCACAGTGCCCATGACCGCCCCCAGCACCGCCTCCACAGGGATACTCTTGGCTGCGGCGTATTCCGGGCTCAGGAGCAGGTAGATGCTCCCCATCACCAAAATGGTGTTGGTAAGGGCTCCCGCCGCGCCCACCACGGGAAGGGCGATAAAGTCATTGACCCTCAGCTTTTTCAGTCCGATCCACAGCCAGCCGGACACTACGCCGATGAGAATCCGGCAGCCCAGCACGATCCAAAGGGATTTCAGCGCGCCCATTGCCCCCGTCTCCTGGGCGGCGATGTAGGGGGAGAAGGCAAAGGATAACAGCGCCGGGGTCATGGTGTTGTTCCAGATGGAGCACAGTCCAAACACGCCGCCTAAGATACCTCCGGCCATAGGTCCCAGAACGATCGCACCTACAATGACCGGGATATGCAAGGTGGTGCCCTTGATGATCGGCAGTGGGATCAGTCCGATGCCAGTGACGTTCAGGAACAACTGTATGGCGATAAACAGGGCCATGAGCGCTATCCAGCGGGTGTCGTACTTACGGGTCTTCATTATTACATTACCTCCTGCTGCCGCTCCGCCCTGTGTGGGCGCGCCCGAAATGGGGATTAGCTCTGTGTCTTCCCGCCAAAGGCGGAGAAACAAGGACCTCTTTCCATGGTCTGGGAACGCTTCGTCATCTGCGGATGCAGCGCATTATTTTAAGAGGGCGAGGACGTCCCCGTCCTCTCGACCAATTATTATACAGGATTGTGGGATAGGATGCAAGAAAAAACTTTACTGCGGAGATAGGAAAGGGTATAATGAGGCAAAACAAAAGGGCGGCCCTGTTCCGCCCCTCTTTCAGGAGGAATCCGCCATGTTAAAGGGAAAAACTGTCCTGCTGGGGGTTACCGGCGGAATTGCCGCCTATAAGGCAGCGGCGCTAGCCTCTGCGATGGTGAAGCAGCACGCCCATGTAGAAGCGGTTATGACCGCTCACGCTACCCAGTTTATCGCTCCCCTCACCTTCGAGCAGCTCACGGGCAACCGGTGTATGGTGGATACCTTCGACCGGAATTTCAGCCACCAGGTAGAGCACATCGCCTTGGCCGATCGGGCAGACTTAGTGATGATTGCCCCCGCCACGGCGAATGTGTGCGGAAAGCTGGCCCACGGCCTGGCCGACGACATGCTCACCACCACCGTCCTTGCCTGCGCCTGTCCCAAGCTCATTGCTCCCGCCATGAACACCAAAATGTTTGAAAACCCCGTCACCCAGGACAACCTGGATACCCTCCGCCGCTACGGCTGGGAGGTCATCGCCCCCGCCTCCGGCCGGCTGGCCTGCGGGGCGGTGGGGGCGGGCAAGCTGCCTGAGCCAGAGGTTCTTCTCCAGCACATCCTGCGTCAGATCGCCCTGCCCCACGACCTGGAGGGCAAACACGTCCTGGTCACCGCCGGTCCCACCCAGGAGGCCCTGGATCCGGTGCGGTATCTCACCAACCACTCCACCGGCAAAATGGGCTGTGCCATCGCCAAAATGGCCATGCTTAGAGGAGCGGAGGTGGTCCTGGTTTCCGGGCCCCTGTCCGTCGCCCCGCCCCCCTTTGTGGAGGTGGTGGACGTCGTCTCCGCTCAGGAGATGTTTGAGGCGGTGTCCGCCCGACAGGATTGGGCCGACCTTATCTTCAAGGCCGCCGCTGTGGCCGACTACACCCCAGTCCAGTACGCTGACGACAAGCTGAAAAAGAAGGACAGCGACTTGTCCATCCCCCTGAAGCGCACCCAGGACATTTTAAAGCATCTGGGCAAGCACCGCCGGCCGGGACAGGTGCTGTGCGGCTTCTCCATGGAGACCCGGGACATGGTGGAAAACAGCCGGGCCAAGCTGGAGAAGAAACATCTGGACATGATCTGCGCCAACAATCTGAAAGTGTCGGGGGCCGGCTTCGGCACTGACACCAATGTGATGACCGTCATCACCCGCGAGGGCACGGAGGAGCTGCCCCTCATGTCCAAGGAAGCCGCCGCCGCCCGGATTATTGACATCGCGGCGAGGTTACTGAAAAAATAATTTCAGAGATCCCTTGACAGATATCCGAAATCGGACTAAAATTACCAAGTCCGATTTCGGATATTATTTTCAGGGGGGACCGCTATGGAGGAGCTAAGCTTTCAGCAATTTATTACCGCAGTCAACCGCATGTACAAGACGGAGGAGGACCTGTACCGCCGTCTGGCCCGCCACTCCGGGCTCTCTGACGCCGCCTTCTGGGTCCTGTACTCCATTAGAACCGCCCCAGGCCCCGTCACCCAGACAGACATCGGCGGCACGCTTATGCTCAGCAAGCAGACCATTAACTCCGCCCTGAAGCAGCTGGAACAGTCCAGCCACATCTGCCTCACCAGCGGGCCGGGACGCAAAAAATACCTCCAACTCACTGAAAAAGGGCAGGTCCTGGCAGACCGGGCCATACGCCCCACACTGGAGGTGGAGAGAGGGGCTTTCCTCGGTATGTCCGAGGAGGAGCGGGCCAGCCTGCTGGCCCTGGAGCGCAAATATCTGTCCCTGCTGCTCCGGGAATCGGAGCAAATTTTTCAATCATCCCAGGAGGAATAATTTTATCATGCAGATCAAACTATCCGACCATTTCACATACGGCAAGCTGCTCCGGTTTACCCTGCCCTCCATCATTATGATGATCTTTACCTCCATTTACAGTGTGGTGGACGGTCTGTTCGTCTCCAATTGGGTGGGAGAGAACGCCCTGTCGGCGGTAAACATCGTCTTTCCTGTGTCCATGATCCTGGCTGCGGCCGGCTTCATGCTGGGCTCCGGCGGCAGCGCCGTGGTGGCCCGCACCATGGGAGAGGGCAAGCCCGAGCTGGCCAACCGCTACTTCTCCATGATCATTCTGGTGGCACTGGGACTGGGTACGATATTTTCCGTCGGAGGCGCGCTGCTCATTGAGCCCATTGCCAGGCTGGCCGGGTCCAGCGACCTGCTCATGGACGACTGCGTGGCCTACGGCCGTATCCTGCTGGGCGGGAGCGCGGTGTTCATGCTCCAGGTGGCCTTCCAGGTCTTTTTTGTCACCGCCGAGCTGCCCAAAACGGGGCTGTTTTTCTCCCTGGCCGCCGGGGTCACCAACATTGTCATGGACTACCTTCTCATTGGCCCCCTGAATATGGGCATTGCCGGGGCGGCCTGGGGGACGGTCCTCAGCTATGCGGTAGGAGGGGTGCTGCCCTTGGTCTACTTCATCAAGCCCCCCAGGGGGGCCCTGCGGCTGTGCCGGACCAAGCTGTACTGGCGAGAGCTGAAAAACGCCTGCGCCAACGGTTCCTCCGAGCTGATGAGCAACCTGTCCGCCTCGGTGGTGAGCATTCTGTTCAACCTCCAGCTCATGCACACCATCGGGGAACGGGGGGTGGCTGCCTACTCAGTGATGATGTATGTGGATTTCGCCTTCGCGGCGGTATTTTTGGGCTTCTCCATGGGCAACGGCCCCATTGTCAGCTTCCACTTCGGGGCGGATAATCGGGACGAACTGAAAAATGTTTTCCGCAAGAGCATGACCGTGATTGTGCTGGCCTCCCTGGCCATGGTGGCGGCGGCGGAGCTGCTGGCGTGGCCCCTGTCGGCCGCCTTCGTGGGCTACAGCCTGGACCTGATGGAGCTGACGGTCCATGGCTTCCGTCTTTTTGCCCTGAGCTACCTGTTTGTAGGCTTCGGCATTTACGGCTCCGCCTTTTTCACCGCCCTGTGCAACGGTCCGGTGTCTGCCCTGATCTCCTTCTTGCGCACCTTCCTGTTCCGGGGAGGAATGGTGCTTCTCCTCCCCCTAGTGCTGGACCTGGACGGCGTTTGGCTGGCGGTGGTGGTGGCCGACGGCTTGGGAGCCGCCGTAGCCCTGGGACTCATCTGGCGGTATCGGAACCGGTATCACTATCTTTAGGCTCCCTCTCAAAGGGAGCCTTTTGCACCTTGCCCCCGAAAAAATGCACCCTGGGCGTACAGCCCTTGCGATGCGCGCCAGATTCTGATACGCTGTCCATGACAGGAGGCGATCCTATGAAAATCACAGTAGAGCATGCCGATGTGGCGGAGAACGAGGTCATCCTGCGTTGTCCGGCGCTGGACGAGGAGATACTGGGGGTGCTGTCCCTGCTGCGCTCCGGTCTCCAGCGGCTGTGCGTGTGGGACGACAGCCGCCGCACCACCCTCCTCACCCCCCATGAGGTGGTATACTGCGAGACGGTGGACGACCGGGTGTTCGTCTACACCGGCCGGGCCAT
Organism: uncultured Eubacteriales bacterium; assembly: GCA_949747935.1. The sequence continues at coordinate 5,239 of CATKHE010000135.1, read as the reverse complement.
GTATCAGACCGCCCTGGGCCTGGGGGAGCTGGAGAGCCGCTACGGCTCTCTGGGGTTCTTCCGGGCTGGCAAGTCGGCGGTGGTCAACCTCCACCACATCCGCAGCCTGGCCAGCCGGGAGGCCGGGCGGATCGAGGCCATCCTGGAGACCGGAGAGAGGCTGATGGTATCCCGGCGCTACGCGCCCCTGCTGCGGGAGCGGCTGGGGCTGTAAGAAAGGAGCGAATGATGGAACGATTCAACCGATTTTACCTCTGGGGCGTCAACACGAAGTACCGTATGGGCCTGTACTTTTCCGCCGCCGTCTTTTGCAAGGGGCTGGTCAATGTCCTGCTTGGAAGTTGGACGGTGGAAGCTGTGGCCCTGCTGGAGATGCTGCTGGCTTGCTTCGCCTTCGCCTGTACGGAGACAGCGCTCTTCCCCACCGGGAAAAACTCACTGTCTCAGGGAAAACGGATCGCCCTTTGGGCCGTGCTGGCCAATGTAATCTTCATCGGCTGCGCCTGGGGCCTGAACTGGTTTCCCGGCCTCCCTATGTGGGGCGTGCTGCTGCTGATCTTCTTCCTGGAGTGCGCCCTGGGAGCCATGTGGTACGCCCTCTGGCTGAAGGAGAGGCTGGACACCGCTGCCCTCAACCAGGGCCTGCGCCGGTTTCAGGAGAAATAGAAAATATTTTCCCCTCCCCGTTGACAAAACCCTCCAGTGCTGTTATAATGTCCTTATCCTTAATAAAAATAATTATTGTTAAGAAAGCGAGGACTACACCATGCCTGAATTGAAGGGGAGCAAGACTGAACAGAACCTGTGGACCGCCTTTGCCGGGGAGAGCCAGGCCCGGAACAAATACACCTACTTCGCCTCCAAGGCAAAAAAAGAGGGCTTTGTCCAGATCGCAAAGCTCTTTGAGGAGACTGCCGCCAACGAGAAGGAGCACGCGGAGATCTGGTTCAAGCTGCTGGGCGGCATCGGCACCACCGCCGAGAACCTGGAGGCTGCTGCCGCCGGGGAGAACTTCGAGTGGACTGACATGTACGCCCAGATGGCCCGTGAGGCCCGGGAGGAGGGCTTCAACGATATTGCCGCCCTGTTCGAGGGGGTGGCCGCCATCGAGAAGGAGCATGAGGAGCGCTACCGCAAGCTGCTCTCCAACGTGAAGGAGGGGCTGGTCTTCTCCCGGGATGGCGACATGATCTGGCAGTGCTCCAACTGCGGCCACATCCACGTAGGACCCAAGGCTCCGGAGATCTGCCCCGTCTGCGCCCATCCCCAGGCCTATTTCCAGCTGAAAGCGGAGAATTATTAAATCGTATCAGAAAGCCGTCCCTTTCCAAAGCCGGGGCGGCTTTGCCCTGTTTTTCTGTAGCATTTCCCCTTGCAACCCCATATAAAAAGGGGTATAATACCACTGTTACAGGGGCGGAAAAGGCAGACCCCTTGCGGCTGCGAATCCCGGTCTCCGGAGGTAACAATATGGTAAAAGCGATTGTAGGAGCCAACTGGGGCGACGAGGGCAAAGGCAAAATTACCGACATGCTGGCCCGGCAGTCCGATGTGGTCATCCGCTTTCAGGGGGGTGCCAACGCCGGTCACACCATCATCAACAACTATGGCCGCTTCGCCCTGCACACCCTGCCGTCTGGGGTATTTTATCCTCACATCACCAATGTTATTGGCAACGGCGTGGCTCTGGACATTGCCAAACTGGCGGACGAACTGGAGCAGGTGGAACGTCAGGGCGTGCCTGCCCCCAGGCTGATCATCTCCAACCGTGCCCAGCTGCTCATGCCTTACCACATCCTTCAGGACACCTATGAGGAGGCCAGACTGGGCGGGAAGGCCTTCGGCTCCACCAAGAGCGGCATTGCCCCCTTCTACTCCGACAAATACGCCAAGACAGGCATCCAGGTGTGCGACTTATTCGACGAACCCAGGCTCCGGGAGCGGCTTGCCGCCGCCGTGGAGCTGAAAAATGTTCTCTTTGAACATCTGTACCACCAGCCCAGGGTGGACCCGGAACAGCTGCTGGAACAGCTGCTGGCCCTGCGGGAGCGCGTCCGCCCTTACGTGGGGGACACGGTGGCATTTGTTCACCATGCCCTCAAGGAGGGGAAAACCATCCTGCTGGAGGGCCAACTGGGCTCCATGAAGGACCCTGATCTGGGCATTTTCCCCATGACCACCTCCTCCCACACCCTGGCCGGCTATGGTTGCGTGGGAGCCAGCGTCCCTCCCACAGCTATCGAGGACGTGATCTGCGTCACCAAGGCCTACTCCTCCTGCGTGGGTTCCCAGACCGAGCCCTTTGTCAGCGAGGTCACCGGGCCGGAGGGGGACGAGTTGCGCCGCCGGGGCGGCGACCACGGGGAATTCGGCGCCACCACCGGCCGTCCCCGCCGGGTGGGCTGGTTCGACGCGGTGGCCACCAGATACGGCTGTATGGTTCAGGGAGCCACTCAGGCGGCCCTCACCTGTCTGGACGTGCTAGGCTATCTGGACGAGATTCCCGTCTGTACCAGCTATAAGATTGACGGGAAGGTGACGGATACTTTCCCCACCACACCCTCCCTGCTCCAGGCACGGCCGGTCTTTGAGAGGCTCCCGGGCTGGAGGTGTGATATCCGGGGCTGCACCGATTACAGCGCCCTCCCCGCCAACGCCAGAGCCTATGTGGATTTTCTGGAGAACCACATTGGCGTACCCATCACCATGGTCTCCACCGGGCCTAAGCGGGAAGAAATAGCCCGCCGGAAACCAAAAATCTGAGACTGGAACGCATCACAATGCCTCCGTTCTCCGATGTCCGTTCAGTTCCCGGCAGACGCTTTGTGAACCTTCCCTACAAACACCCAACGCAAAGGAGAACACCATGAAAAAATTGATTTCCTTGCTGCTGGCTCTGGTGACAGGCCTGTCCCTGGCGGTTCTGCCCACCTCCGCTCTCACGCTGGACGAGGCCAAAGAGCTACTTGCCATCCACTATGTGGACGGCGTTCCCCCGGAGTTGCTGGAGCTGGACTCCCTGGACGCCATTCTGGAAGCTCTGGGCGACCCCTACACCTTTTATATGACCCCCGAACAGTACAACGCCTTCAACCAATCCGTCGATGGACAGGTGGTGGTGGGGATCGGCGCCACCGTAGAAAATGTCTTTTCCAACGGCTACCGCGTCATGTCCGTCCTGCCCCAGTCTCCCGCCCTGGAGGCCGGACTCCAGGCCGGCGACATTCTGACAGCGGTGAACGGCGTAGACCTCACCGCCGATACCGACCCCCGAACCTATATTGCGGGCCCGGAGGGCACCAGCGTCTCCATCTCTGTCCTGCGCGAGGGGCGGCGGCTGGACTTCACCATCACCCGCAGGGCGGTGGCCATCCCCATCGTCACCTATGAGGAGAGGGGCAGCGCCGGCTATATCGACTGCCTCAGCTTTGGTTCCTCCACGGCCGAGACCTTCGAGGAGGCCATCAAGGCCATGGATGACCACGCCCAGGTTTGGATTGTGGACCTGCGGACCAATCCCGGCGGAGACAGCGGGGCCACCGCCACCTCCGCCAGCCATTTCACCGGCGGAGGCATTATGCTCTACTTCCGGGACGGCGCGGGGAACTACAACTATACCTATACCCTTCCCGGCTTCCCTGACCTGACGGACAAGCCGGTGATCGTCCTGACCAGCGAGCACTCCGCCAGCGGATCCGAGCTCTTCGCCGGGGACATCCGGGCCTACGGAGCGGGCATCACCCTGGGACAGCGCACCTTTGGCAAGGGCACCGCCCAGATCGTGCTGAACGGGGACAACTGCCCGTATATGAAAGACGGCGAGGCCATGAAGATCACAGCCTACCGCTTCTTCGCCCCCGACGGAGCCTCCAACTACATCACCGGCGTACTGCCCACCCTGCTCATCTCTCCGGAGAACACGGAGAATGCGGCCATGCTGCTCTCTTGCCCCGCCCCCTTCCGCCCGGAAAACCACCTGAGGCTGGAGATCGCCGGACAGACATTCTATGTCAACCTGAGCGAGGCCCTCAAAGAGGAGAACCGCCCCGCCTTTACCGAGCTGCTGGAGGCTCTGCCGCTCTCCGCCCGGGTGTTGTACAGCACCGGAAAGAACTGGGACAAATGTGAGCCCATCGCGCCTGCGGAGGTGGCCAGGGAGCTGAGCTTGAGCGCCTTCACTCCCCGTGTCTTCCCCGACGCGCAGGGCAGCGAATTTGCCCGGGAGATCGACACGCTGACCACCTATCGCATCCTCAGCGGCTTCGAGGACGGCACCTTCCGTCCCAAGGATACCCTCACCCGGGCCCAGTTCTGCGCTATGATCGCCTCCGCCCTGGACCTGAATACCTCCGCCGGAAAGCCGGCTGCCTTTGCCGACGTGGAGGAGGGGGCCTGGTATGCCGGGCCGGTGTCCGCCATGGCGGGTATGGGCTTCATCACCGGGTATGACGACGGCGCCTTCCACCCTGAAAGCACCGTCACCTATCAGGAGATGGCAGCCATTCTGAACCGGGTTGCCGCCTGGGTCAGTATGGACGGCTACGCCCTGGACCGGGAGGACCTGACCATGGAGCAGTGGGGGGAGTATTACGATTTTGCCGAGTGGGCCAGAGCCGCCGCCCGAAACCTGGACGAGCTGGGCGCTCTGGCGGGCGACCTGGCTCCCACCGACTCGGGCACCCGGGAGGTAGCCGCCGCCATGCTCTGCCGTCTGATGGAACGCACCCGCCTGATTTGGGACTAAATAAGGAAAGGACCTGACAAAATTGACCAAAATCGACATTATCTCCGGCTTTTTAGGGGCCGGAAAGACCACTCTCATCAAGAAGCTGCTGGACGAGAGCTTCAAGGGGGAGAAGATTGTCCTCATCGAGAACGAGTTCGGCGAGATCGGCATTGACGGCGGCTTCCTCAAGGATGCCGGGGTGGAGATCACCGAGATGAATTCAGGCTGTATCTGCTGCTCTCTGGTGGGGGATTTCGGCGCGGCCCTGAAGCAGGTGCTGAGCGACTATGCCCCTGCCCGCATCGTCATCGAGCCCTCCGGGGTGGGCAAGCTGTCCGACGTGGTGGCCGCTGTGGAGCGGATCCAGGCCGAGAACCCCGACCTGCGTCTCAACAGCTTCGTCACCGTGGTGGACGCCGCCAAGGCCAAGGTCTATATGAAAAACTTCGGCGAGTTCTTCAACGACCAGGTGGAGCACGCCTGCGCCATCATCCTGTCCCGCACCCAGAAGAT
>CATKHE010000134.1 GCA_949747935.1 uncultured Eubacteriales bacterium | reverse complement strand
GTAAACTTGATGTTTTTACAGGTCGTACCCATGTCAGTCTGACCTCCCCGTCTGTTATCAGTTGGCCACCTGGACCATTGCGAACCGTATGACCTTCTCCCCCAGCATGAACCCGGCCTGGAAGACCTGGGCCACCACGTTTTCGCCCAGATTCTCGTCCTCAATGTGCATCACCGCATTGTGGAGATTGGGGTCGAAGGGCTGGCCCTGGGCCTCGATCTCGGTGATGCCCAGCTTAGCAAAAACCTCTTTCAACTGGTTCATGGTCATCTCCACGCCTTTTTTATAGGCCTCGTCACTGGTGTCCTGCTTCAAGGCCCGCTCCAGGTTGTCGTAGACGGGGAGAAAGGCCTGGACGGTATCCGCTTTTGCGTCGGTCCACAGGCTCTCCTTCTCCTTGGCGGTGCGCTTGCGGTAGTTGTCATACTCGGCAGCCAGCCGGAGAAACTGCTCCTTGGGGACCAGCTGCTCCTGGGCGGGGGCCTCTCCGGAGACGTTCTCCGACTCTTCGCCAGGGGCTTCAGCTTCCGGTTCAACGACCTCCGTTTCTCTGCCCCGCTCCTCCAGGACTTCCTCCTCCGAGGCCACGGCGGTCTCCTGAACGGGGTTCTTTTCTTTCTTCTTACTCACGATCCATACTCCTTCACGGCTCATTATTTATTCTTCGGGCTTCTCCGGGGGTGGCAGCTCCTTGCCGAACATCCGGGTGAGGCTGTCAGCGAAATAGGACAGCCGGGCGGTCACCTTGGCGTAGTCCATCCGGGTGGGGCCCACCACTCCGATGATTCCCCGCATGTTGTCCCCGATGTCGTAGCTGGCCATCACCACGCTGGTGTCCTTCAACGCATCGTTCACGTTCTCCGGCCCGATGAGAATATTCATGTTCTTGCCGGTGTCCAGAGTGGCGGGGAGCCGGGGAACGTCACTCTCCTCGCTGAGGTAGGTCATCAGAGGCTTGGCCTTATCCAGGCTGCGGTATTCGGGGTGCTCCAGCAGGTGGGTGATTCCCGCTGTGCGGAACTTCTGCTGTCCCTGGTCTGCCAGCACCTCCATAGCGAACTCCACCACCATAGCAATAAGCTCAAAGGCCCCTGGGGCAGTGCGGGTCTCCATCTTGTCCAGTGTCTCCTCCATCTCTTCCTGGGACAAGCCCACAAAGGAAGAGTTGAGGACGGCGGACAACATCTGGAGCTGAGGATCGCTCAGCCCGTCCGGGATGCGGATGAGCTTGTTTTTTACCACGCTGTTGTCCGTCATCACCACGGCGATAAAGGCGTTTTCCTCCACCATCAGCAGGTCAAACCGCTTGACGGTGATGCGTTCCTTGGCGGCGGCCATGGTGAACACGGGGTAGTCACTGATTTGGGAGAGCACCTTCCCCGCCCGGTCGATGACCCGGTCCAGTTCCCCCATTTTCAGGTTCAGCGCGTCGTTGATACGCTGGGTCTCCTGGAGGGTGAGCTGCTGGCGGTCCATCAGCTCGTTGACGTAGAGCCGATAGCCGGCGGCGGAGGGGATGCGTCCGGCAGAGGGATGGGGCTGCTCCAGGTAGCCCTGCTCGGTGAGGTCAGCCATCTCGTTGCGGATGGTGGCGGTGGACACATCCAGCCCGGTCAGCTGGGACACAGCCTTGGAACCCACCGGCTCGGCGGTAGCAATGTAGGTCTCTACGATGGCACGAAGGATACACTTTTTCCGGTCTGACAGCGCCACGGCACGCACCGCCTCTCGTTTCTCAATTCTTTAGCACTCATATTCCACGAGTGCTAAAGATAATGTACCACTCCCCCCGGAAATTGTCAATAGCCACTTTATGAATTTATTATAAACAAATTCCCTCCGGCCATTCCTAAATGGTGTCGTCAATAGATAAGGAACCAAATAGTAATACAGCAGATTTGGACAGCGTCAGCGAAAAAAGAGGCGTTTGGGGCGCAGCGAACCACAATACCGCGCCATCTTTTGAGAAGCAGAAAGCATTCTCAACGAGATGGCGGAGTGGAGTTTTTACAGATATTCATCGTATTCCCTCTGGTGTTTACGGTTTTTTCTCGGCGGAATGACTGATATCATTCCATCTTCAGTCAGTGGCTTTGAAAAGGATTGCGTCTGTATCATAACCCCGATCAGCAAAAAAAACATTCTGCCTGGAATACCTCAATCATCTGCGTTGCAATTGTGCAATCCGCTGTGGTACCAGGAGTGATAAAGAATCGCACCGGCATACCATGCGCATCCACGGCCAAATATATCTTGGTGTTGAACCCCCTTTTGTGCGGTCCATCGCCTGATTTCCACCCTGTGCGCCAGCGGCGTCTGGATGTACTTTGACATGGCTGACATCGATCATCAGCCACTCAAAGTCTGTGTCATTCACCAGAACTTCCAGAATCTTTTCCCAGATTCCTTTGTCGCGCCATCGGCAGAACCGGCGGTGTACATTCTTCCAGTTTCCATAGGTTTCTGGCATATCTCGCCAAGGCGCTCCAGTACGCAGAATCCAGAACACGCCGTTGATAAACTGCCGGGTGTCTCGGGCATTCCCCCCTCGGCTTCCCTTTTCACCTATAGCGTATGGTCTGATTTTCTCCCACGCTCTGTCGCTAATATCGTGTCGATGCTGTTCTTCTGCCATTTTTCTGCTCCCCTACTATTTTTTGAGGACATTATATCATATTTTTATTGACGGCACTATCTAGCGGAACAGCCGGAACTGTGCTAATTCCAACTCCTATTGTTTAGATTACATCTCCATATAATACAGTACAATGTAAGAAACTGCATTCATTAAGTGTTTGAGCATCGTGTGGCGATGAGAAATTTTAACCATAGCCTCAGCGGAAGAGATGGAAATCTCATAATCTTTGCTGAGCTGTCTGGAATGATTGAGCCGAGAGAGGGCTCGCTCCACCACCCAGCGCCAAGGGAATTTTTCCCATTGAACGGGGCTTGATTCTCTCTGAAATATCAACACCAAGGTCAAGCTGTCTCTCGGTTATTTTTCCCTGCTTTATCTATTCGACAGGGGGGCACTTCGCCCCCTCAAATTTTCAACCGTTTTTGGCAAAATGGTCGCACCAGGGGCGCAGGGTACACACCGCACACTGTGGCCTTCTTGCGATACACACGACCCGGCCATGGAGGACCATACGGTGACAAAAGTTGTTGGACTCCTCCGGGGGCAGGACGGCCCGCAGCTGCGTCTCCACCTTAGCCGGGTCCTTGGTGCCGTCGGTGAGGCCCAGCAGGCCGGTAATACGGATGCAGTGGGTATCCGCCACCACCACGCCTGGGGTATGGTACACATCCCCCAGGATCAGGTTGGCGGTCTTCCGGCCCACGCCGGGAAGCTTGAGCAGGTCCTCCATGGTGTCGGGGACCCTTCCGCCATAATCCCTGATCAACATCTGGGATGCCAGAACGATATCCTTGGCCTTGGCCCGGAAGAAGCCGGTGGAATGGATGTACTTCTCCACCTCAGAGATATCTGCCTCCGCCAGAGCCTCCAGCGTAGGGAAACGGGCATACAGCGCCGGGGTCACCTTGTTTACCCGCTCGTCGGTACACTGGGCGGCCAGCCGGACGGAAAACAACAGCTCATAGTCCTTATCATAGTCCAGAGAACAGATGCCGTCTGGGTAGAGAACCTTCAACTCTTCTACAATGGCGCGGACATCCTCGGGAGTCTTGTTCATGGGGGTCACCTCTTTGTCAATGTTTGGGCGGACAGTCTTACCTCTACAATATAACACACCCCCGGCAAAATTTCGATCCTTTTTTCAAAACTCCCTTGCCTTTTTTCTCCCCCCGGGATATGATGGAGAAAATGAGGTGATGCTTTGAAAAGTCTGTTCCGCTGTCCCCTGTGCGCATCCCCGCTGGAGCGGGAGGAAAATTGCTGGTCCTGCCCGGCGGGCCACAGCTTCGATCGGGCCTCCTCCGGCTATGTCCACCTCCTTCCCGCCAATCAGAAGCATTCCAAGGACCCGGGGGATGATAAGGCCATGGTAGCCGCCCGGTCAACCTTTCTGGATAAGGGCTACTACGCTCCCCTGCGTGAGGCCCTGTGTTGCTCTGTCGCAGAGTACGCCGTCAATTTCCCCACCCCTGTTTTAATAGACAGTGGCTGTGGAGAGGGCTACTACACCGCTGAACTATTTCAGGCTCTGTGCCGGGAGGAGTTTGTCCCTCAAATTGCCGGGGTAGATCTGTCCAAAGCCGCCCTGCGCCGGGCGGCGAAACGCCTCCCCCAGGGGGAATTTGCCGTAGCCTCGGCATACCATCTGCCCGTCCCGGACCAGTCGGCAGACATACTGGTGAACATCTTCTCTCCCCTGGCCTCCGACGAGTTCGCCCGGGTGCTCCGCACTGGCGGGCTGTTCTGCTACGCTGTCCCCTCCGCCCGGCACCTGTGGGAAATCAAAGAGGTGCTCTATCCCCGTCCCTACGAGAACCCCGTGAAGCGTGAGGATTACAACGGCTTTATTTGGTGTGGTGTAAAGGAGATTCGCTATACGGTTGACCTGGCAGAAAACGCAGACATCATGGCTCTGTTCCACATGACGCCCTACGCCTGGAAAACGCCCAGGGAGGGGGTCGCCCGGCTAGAGGCGCTGGACCGTCTAAGCTGTGAGATTGGATTTGATCTGCACCTGTACCATCGCCTGTAACTATGCATACCACGCGTCCCCGCAAAATACAGCGGCCGCCTGTCGGGCGGCCGCTGTACTGCGTTCAGTTCAATTTATCCAGCCCCAGTCTGAGACGGCGCAGGGTCTCGTCCTTCCCCAAAATGCGGCAGATTTCCACCGCGCCGCCTGGGGTGACGGCCTGGCCGGCGGCGGCGATGCGCACCGGCCACATGAGAGTGGCATTCTTGACCTCCAGCTTCTCCGCCAGGGCCACCAGCCCGCCGTGAATATTGTCCTGGGTCCAGTCGGCGACACCCTCCAGCATGAGGATGGCCGCCTCCAGCATATCCTTGGAGACCTCCGGGTTAGTTTTGGACTTCTTGTTGGTGAACAGGTCCACGCTGTACTCGGGCAGGGCGTTGAAGAAGGCCACCTTCTCGGGGATCTCGGTAAGCCGCTCGCACCGGGCCTGGAGGAGGGCGGCGATCTCAGAAACCGACAGGCTTTTATCCTTTACAGCCTGCCGAATATAGGGCTCCGCCGCCCGGGCAAAGTCCTCGGGGGACATCGCCCGGAGATAGAGGGCGTTGAAGTGGGTCAGCTTCTCGATATCAAAGATGGCGGGGGACTTGGACATCCCCTCCAGGTC
>CATKHE010000133.1 GCA_949747935.1 uncultured Eubacteriales bacterium | reverse complement strand
GGGGCGTTTCAGGCGGTCCCCCTGTCGGAGCTGCTGCCCCACGGGTTCGGACCCAAATCCCTTGTGTAAATTTTTCCAGCCGCATAAAACAGGCTCAGACGTATAAACTACCCCAGGAACCCGAAACAAGGAGGTGGTTTGACGTGATGATGGACAAAATCGCCCTGACGCTGCTGATTGTCGGCGGTCTGAACTGGGGCAGTGTGGGCCTGTTTCAATTTGATCTGGTGGCCTTCGCCTGCGGCGGGTCCGGCAGCATGATCAGCCGGGGGATCTATACCCTGGTGGGGCTGTCCGCTGTGTGGTGCGTCTCCCTGCTGTTCCGCGACCGGGACCCTGTGGAGGAGCGCCGCTGATCCTTCGCGAATATGTTTCCACGGCAGAGGCCCGGGGCGCGAGAAGCCGCCCTGGGCCTCTGTTTTCTGCCGCCCGGCGGGGCGCGGAGAAAAAATTTTGCCCGCCATGTTATTTTTTGCCCGGATCGGTCCGATAAGTATAATACAGAAAGTTTTTATGACAGCTTTGCCACACGTTCTCCCGAGGGAGTGGCTTCAGGAGGTTGCTGATATGTTGGTTACAAGACGAGAGGGATTTTCCACGGCCCCCATCCCCGGCGGCGCGGGCCGCGCCGCCGGCCCGCGCCGCGCCCGGACGGCGGAGGGCAGCTTTGACAGAATCACGCTGTCCGCCCAGGCGGGGCAGGAGTCCAGTCCCGCCTTTCGGGACATGGCGGCCGTCCTGTCCCAGCAGGTGCGTACCTTCAACACCACGGGCAAGATTCAGGAGCTGCGGCAGCAGGTTTCCGCCGGGGAATACCGCCCTGACGCCCGGGAGACAGCGGCCCGGATGCTGCTGCTGGCGGAGGGCGAATAAATGGCGCAGACGAGCTGGCGGAATTGTTTGGGGCTGATGGACAGCCTGACCCGGACCCTGGAGGAGCTTACCCAGGTGGAGCGGGAGAAGAACGACGCCGCCTCCCGGGGGGACCTGGCCGGGGTGGAGGCGTGCATGAAACGGGAGCAGGTGCTCAGCCTGACCCTGCGGGGCTGCGACCAGAAGCGGGACTCCGTGCTGAGCGATCTGGGGCTGAGGGGGATTACCCTCAGCCAGCTGGAGGCCAGGGCTCCGGAGGAGTTCCAGCTGGAGACCAAGGCCGCCGTGGAGGAGCTGCGCCGGCAGTATGAGCTGTTTCAGGCGGCCAGCGAGGTGACCCGGGATACACTGGAGGTCAACCTGCGGGCCATTGAGCGCATACAGGCCGCGCGGGCGGGGGATTCCGCCGAGGCGGCGGAGCGGCGCAAAAACCATCAAACTGATTTCCGGGCCTGAGTCCCGATGAGATAAAGGAGAAACTGACATGGCAGTTATCGGCACCTTCGGTTCATTCACCGCCGCCCGGCTGGGCATTTACGCCTCCCAGGCGTCTTTGAACCTGACCGGCAATAATATCGCTAATATCAACACCAAGGGCTACACCCGGCAGCGGCTGGACCTGGTGTCTCTTCACGCGGGCGGCAACAGCCGCTATCACAACAGCTTCAATCAGGACATCGGCTACGGCGTTCTGGCGGACGGCGCCTCCCAGCTGCGGGACCCCTTTATGGACATCCGCTACCGCAATGAGCAGTCCAGCGTGGGCGCCTATGAGGCCCGGCTGAAGGGATTGGAGCAGCTGTCCAACATTCTGGACGAGGTGGGCGACGGCGAGGATGACTTTGGAATCATCGAGGCCCAGCTCAACGACCTGATCCAGCAGCTCCAGATTCTCAGCCGCAACGCCAACGACAATGTGAGCGACACCAACGTCCGCTCCTCGGCCGAGAGCCTTGTGGACCTGTTCAACTCCTACTCCAAGGCCCTGGTCACCGCGAAGGATACCCTGACCGAGGATCTTAAGGACAACGTGGACACGGTGAACACCATCCTGACCCAGATCCGTGACCTGAACGTGGAAATTCGGGAGGCGGGCATCCATGGAGACAAGGCGCTGGAACTGCGGGACCACCGCAATGTGCTCATCGACGAGCTGTCCTCCTACGTGAAGATCGATGTGCGCTATGACCTGGAGAAAATTGACGAGTTCTCCACGGTGGAGCGGCTGAACATCTCCATCGCCGGTTCCGGCAATCCCCCCATCAAGCTGATCCAGGGCATCTACGGCACTCAGATATCCATGCCGGAAAAGACGCCCCTGAGAAATCCGAAGTATCCGGATGAGGGGGCCAAATATATCGACAAGCAGAGCGACCTGACGGTGGACCCGCCGGTCTATGTCTACACCAACGACCCCAAGGACGCCATAGAGGTGGACAACGCGGTGGAGGGCTCCGACGAAAACCGCCTGTGGATGAGCCTGGAGGCCCTGACCGACCGCAAGGGCCGGGTCATGAAGGAGGGGGACGGGACGGAGAGCCAGCCGGTGGACCTGGGGGACAACGCGCTGTTCGGTTCCCTTCAGTCCATGCGGGAGCTGCTCACCGAGGAGGGCGAGTTCGCCAGCAAGGAGGACATCGCCTTCGATCCCAAGGCCAGCATCAAGCGGGGCATCCCCTATTATCAGCATGCTCTGGACGCCCTGGCCCGGAAGTTCGCCGAGACCCTGAACGAGGCCAACGCCCCCGCCTTTGCCGGCTATGAGACCGAGCTGGACGCCAACGGCGTTGAGCTGTATAAGATCCAGCCCGGCGCGAACTGCGACCTGGAGACGGGCGGCGGCGACGCGGCCGCGGTCTGGGCGAAGCTCCAGGCCGGCGGCTATGACATCAGCTATCTGCGGCGCACCGACCTGTCCGACCTGCCGGAGGACCTGCGGGCCGAGGTCAAGATCGTGCAGGAGAAGCACCTGTCCCCCGGCGGCAAGGGCCACGGGATTGAAAAAATGGCCGGCGGAAACCTGTTCAGCAACAGCGGCGACGGGGACGACGCGGATACCCCCCCTATCACGGCGGGCAACATCTCCATCGCCAAGAAGTGGTCTACCGGCGAGGTGCGCATTCTGAACAGCAGGGTGAACGACGGCCTGAGCCACTCCACCGACAGCGACAACATCCGCCACATGATTACCCTGATGGGGACCAAGATGGACTATTTCCCCCAGGATATTGTCCCGGATGCGGCCGGCACCACCAAGTATTTTAACGGCACCTTCCAGGCCATGCTGGGTAACACCAACCACGTTCTGGCCACCGACCAGAAGACCACCAGCACCCTGTACAGCAGCTATACCACCAAGGCTCTGTCCCTGGATAACGAGCGGCAGAGCGTCTCCGGCGTGGACCTCAACGAGGAGGCCAGCAACATGATGCAGTACCAAAAATCCTATGCCGCCGCCTGCCAGCTGATGACCACCTTGGATTCCATGCTGGATAAGCTGATTAACGGCACCATCAGATAAGGAGGTAACCTGAGATGGGCTTTCGTATAACCACCAACATGATGATGAACACCTACCGGTTCAATCTGATGAACTCCAACAAGCATCTCTCGGATTCCGTGGAAAAGGTGCAGACCAAGCGCAACTTCAACAGCTATGCCGAGGACCCGGCCAGCGCCTCCCAGGCCTTCCGCCTGCGGCGGGACTGGTGGCAGACCGGCAACCAGCTGGAGAATAATGAGTTTGCTTATAACAAGTTCCATACCGCATGGGCCAATGTGGGCGGAATGATTGACGACCTGAGCGATACCAACGCACGGGTGGCCGCCATCCGAGGCACCAGCGGCACCGCTGGTGAGAGCCGGAGGGCGCTCGCTCAGGTCCTGCGGGAGACGGCCAACTCGGTGATTCAGGGCATGAACCAGAAGGTGGGCGAGCAGTTCATCTTCTCCGGCAACGACGGGCTGAACGTCCCCTTCAGCTGGAGCGACGACGGCACCAAGCTGTACTACCGGGGCGTCAATGTGAACGCCGGCGGGGTGGAGAAGCCTGCCGGAGCCGAGCCCGCCTGGGGCAACCTAGACCCGTCCACCTATCTGCCTGAGGATATGCCCTCCTCCTCCACCGACCCGGACGAGCAGGCCTGGATTGACTACTATAAGGACCAGAGCGACTTGACCAAGCTGAACATCATGAAGGATGAACAGCTGAACATCGACCTGGGCATGGGCCTGGCCGAGGTCAACGGCAAGCTGGTCAACGGCTCCGCTTTCAACACCGCCCTGTCCGGCCTGGACTTCGTCGACTACGGCGTGGATAAGGACGGCGACCCCAAGAATCTGGCCCTGGTGATGAAGGATCTGGCCAAGGTGTTCGATACCTGGGGAGAGAACGGTCAGAAGTATCTGCCGGAGAAGTACCGGGACATGAGCGCCGACGAGATCAAGGCGATCATGGCGGATGAGAGTTCCCCGGAGGCCCAGGAGATCAACGCCTTCCATGCCGAGTATGAGGCCAAGGCCTCCCGCCTGATGGATAAGCTGAACGCCGCCCAGAAGAGCGCCACCGAGATGTACGTGGAGCTGGACGCTAACGCATCCTTCCTCAAGACCAACGGCGAACGGCTGTCCAGCCAGGTCACCAACCTGAACGAGCAGGTGCTGAATGTGGAGCAGATCAACCTGGCCGACGCCATCACCTCGCTCTCCTGGGACCAGATGTGCTATAACGCCGCGCTGAAGATCGGCACCCAGCTGCTCAGCCAGTCGCTGATCGACTTTATGAATTGATCCGTTTCCACGGCTGTCTCCCGTCCCTCTCAGGGGGGCGGGATAGCCATTCGATTGTGTGTAATATAAGGTAAGGACGCCTAGATGATGTAGAAGGGAGCGCGTACCACGCAATGAAACGGCTGATTGAGATTACCACTGTTCCGATTCAGATTGAGATGAAGACAACCAGCGCCAAGCTGGAGTACGCCCGGGCCACCGCCGAGATGGAGATTACCCGGGAGAAAAACGGCCTGCACATCAAGAGCCGTCCCATCAAGCTGAATGTGGACACCTTCGAGGCCCGCAATTCCCTGTCGCCCACCTTGGCCCGCTATCTGGAGCAGGGCGCCCAGAAGGGCAGACAGGCCGCCTATGAGGCCACCGCCACCTACGCCAGACAAGGACAGCTCCTGCTGGAGGCCCGGGTGGGGGAGGAGTTGATTACTCAGTTCTCCGAGGAGGCCATGATGAAGGATGTGAAGACCAATGTGGGTCTTGATTTTCTGCCCAAGGTGGGCCCTGAGATTACCTGGGACCCCGGTGAGATGAACATCCGCTATGAGATGGACAAACTGAACATTGACTGGCGGATGGGAGAGGGGGAATTCAAGTTCACCCCCGGCGACATTGAGCTCACCGTCACCCAGCGGCCCGACGTGGTGATTAAATATGTCGGCGGGCCCATCTATGTCCCGCCCTCCTCCGACCCCAACTATGTGCCGGTGGATGTAAAGGTATAAATCTGTGATAAATCTGTGATTCTCCTCCCCCTGTGGGAGGAGAATCGTCAAACAGGAGGAAATATGCGTTTAAACACCAAATATTTTGGCGAAATAGAGTGCGCAGAGGAGGATAAGCTCCGCTTTCCCGAGGGGCTGTTCGGCTTTGAGGAGGAGAAGGAGTTTTTCCTCCTGCCCTTCGAGGGCAGCGGAGGCAGCCTGCTCTGCTTTCAGAGCGCGGTCACGCCTGGCCTGGCCTTTGTGGCCATGAATCCCTTCTCCCTGAAGCCGGACTACGCCCCGACCCTTGCCCCGGCGGAGCTGAAGGCTCTGGGGGCGGCGCGCAGCGAGGACCTGTGCTTCTATACCCTGTGCGTGGCGCGCAGCCCGGTGGGGGAGAGCACGGTGAATCTGCGCTGCCCGGTGGCGATCAACGACGAGACCCGGCAGGCCATGCAGGTCATTCTCGAGGAGGGCGGCTACCATATGCACCACCTTCTGTCAGAATTTGGCAGGAAGGGGGAGGAAAAATGCTGATCCTCCAACGGAAAGAGGGGGAATCCCTGCTTATCGGGGACGAAATTGAGATTACCGTCCTGTCTGTAGAGGCCGGCCGGGCGCGGCTGGCCATTCAGGCCCCCCGGAGTGTCACCATCCTGCGCAGCGAGCTGAAGGTGGCCGCTCAGACCAACCGGGAGGCAGCGGACGAGGAGGTCTCCCCCCTGGAACTTCTGGGCGTGCTGAAGGAGCGGAAAAACTAAAATGCGGAGGGCGGCCCTATGTCCGGCGGAGACGGGGCCGCCTTTTTCTTCTGGAAGAAATATAAAAATATTCCAGGATGAAACCGGCAAAATCGGAAAAAAACCCTGCGGCCCAAGGCGTGAATTAACGGAATTTACCATTGCAATCAGAGGAGGCTTGCTGTATGATATTCAATAAGTCCGCAAGAGGGCCCGCGCGCCGCCGGAATGGGAGGCGACGGGACCGAAATTTTGGGACAATAATTTCTCCAATGTCTTGCAATGAGCGGAAGAATACGCTATAATAGAAAAGCACTGGCGTTCCACCCTGTCGGGACCGCCTATGAAAAATCCGCTAAAGTCTGCTGATTATTCTTGCATTTCGGCAGGAAGCGTGATAGAATCAAAAAGCTATTTTACCCCTGTTTTGGAAGGAGGAAAGCCCGGATGGCCGGTTATCTGTTTTCAAATTCGCTCCTGATGCTGGAGCGGGCCATGGATTTCCAGTGGACCAAGTTCAGTGTGATCTCCGACAACATCGTCAACGCGGAGACGCCGAACTACAAGGTAAAATATGTCACCTTTGAGGAGGCGCTGGACGCCAGTATCCGGGCCTCTGTCCGAAATACGGACAGACGGGCCTCCACCGTGCGCTCCGCTATCGACCGCTCCCGGCCGGTGGTTCACGTCGCTGAGAATGAGAGCACCCGTATGGACGACAACGGCGTGAACGTGATCGAGCAGGAGACGGAGGCCACACGCAACGCCTATCAGATGCAGTACACCATGGACGCCATCAACAGCAATCTGTCTCTGCTGCGCACCCTGATTCGGGGCCAGTGAGGGTAAAAGTACGTCCTGGATGGGTCTTGAGACCTCCGCGGCGTTTTGAATAACAGCACAGAATGAGTTTGGAGGGATGCGCAGTGGCATTCATCAGCACCATTGATGTGATCGGCTCCGGCTTCACCGCTCAGCAGCTGCGGCTGGATATCGTGTCCGAGAACATTGTCAATATGAATACCACCAGAACTGAGAACGGCGAGGGCCCCTACCGCAGAAAGACGGTCGTCTTTGAGGCGGAGAACCGGCGCAGCCGGTTCCAGGAGGCGATGGCCCGTGCTCAGTACGGTATGACCGGCAGAACCGCCCGTACCCAGGGCGGTGTTCGGGTGGTGGCAGTGGGAGAGGACCCCTCAGACTTCAAGTTGAAGTATGATCCCGACGACCCGGACGCCAACGAGGACGGCTATGTGGAGATGCCCAATGTTGACCTGGTGAAGGAGATCACTGACGGCATGGCGGCCAGTCAGGCGTTCTCGGCTAACGTAACGGTCTTTAATTTGCTGAAGAGTGTGATTTCCAAAGGACTGGAAATCGGGAAGTAAATTCGTCTAGGTCAGGTTGAGTTTTCGCCAACGGGCAAGGAGCCCAAAAGACGGAAAGTTGGTCTGGCCTGGATTTGCGTTTTGGGATAGTAAATAATCGGGCCTTTTTGGTCGTTTTAGGAGGAATTATGATGGAATTCACCCCCATCCAGCCCATTCAGCCGCTGTGGAGCACTCCGGCTCAGGAGACAGAGAAAAACCCCGCGCTGTCCATGTTTGCCGGCGTATTTCAGCAGGCCATCGACAATGTGCGCGAGACCAACCAGGAGCAGGTCGAGCTGGAGTATCAGTTGGCCACCGGACAGATTGACAACCCGGCGCTGGTGACTACCGCCATCAGCAAGGCCAGCACGGCGGCCCTGCTGCTGATGGAGATGCGCAACAAGGCGGTGGACACCTATAACGAGCTGATGCGCATCTCTCTGTAATGAGGTGCGCGGGCTGTGTGTGTTTGTAAGATAAGTGGCCGGAGGGATTCAAGTTGCAGACGAAATTGAAGGGCCTTTGGGAGAAGGTAAAGGGTTTTTTCTCAAAACTGAATAAAAAGACCCGTATCCTGCTGGGAGTCTGCGTGGGAGTGATCCTGGTGCTGGCTGTAGCGGCGGCACTGCTGCTCAACCGGACGGAGTACGCGACCCTGTGTACCGGCCTGACCGCCACCGAGACAAGCAGTATCGTTCAGTTTTTGAACGAGAACAGTGTGACGGACTTCCGTATAGAAAACGACAGCATTCTGGTGCCGGCGAACCGTCAGATTCAGCTTCAGACTCAGCTGGTTACCTCAGGGCGTCTGACCTCCGGCTTCCTGTATGAGAGCTACTTCGGCAATACAGGAAACTTCTCCACCGAGGGGGAGCGGAAGGAGGCCCTGCGCATTGCCACCGAGGAGCGGCTGGCCGCCATTATCAAGCAGTTTGATGGCGTCCGGGACGCCACCGTGAGCATCACGCTGGGGACCGACAAGGTGTATGTCCTTCAGGACGACGCCACCCCGTCCAGCGCCTCGGTGATTATCACCCCCGACGGCAACCAGCAGCTCAGCGCCGGCGTGGTGGAGTCCATCCGCGACGCGGTGTCCCACAGCGTGGAGAAGCTGAACATCGGTAATGTCAGTATTGTAACCACAAACGGCTATACATATAACGATTCCAGCAGCGGC
>CATKHE010000132.1 GCA_949747935.1 uncultured Eubacteriales bacterium | reverse complement strand
CCGGACTGTATTACTGCATTGATAATATCCTCTGGGGACAGGATACTCTCGTCATATTCCGCCGACATGGAGTTTGCCAGCAGGTTGACCGAGGCGGTCTTGACCCCCTCCAGTCTGTTGACCGCCTTCTCCACATGGGCGGAGCAAGCGGAGCAGGTCATCCCTGTGATACTGAACTTTTGTTTTTCCATTCGTTTCACCTGACTTTCTCAGTCCATTAATACCCCACCCCAGGGGGGTATCTATATTGTAGCCCATCGCCCCCGTCTTGTCAAGCGCCTGTTTTCGTTTTCTAAAGCAATATGAGGACAGCAAAGCGGAGCGAGTCCCTCTGGTCTCGCTCCGCTCCGGTTCTGGAACGTGTCCGCTCAGGCCCAGGTATCAAAGCCGTACTGGGCAGGTGCGGGTACGTCGGATATCATTTCGATCATGGCCGCGGCCTGGCTCTCCGCGTCGTTCATGGCCATCTTCATCAGGCCAAAGGTATAATTGGTCTGGAACTGAGCCATGCTCATATTCATGCTTGCCATTGCGACATCCATGCACGTCCCCTCCCTTCCATTTTAAATTGGGCGTCGCTCCACTGGAAATATCGGCAGAGGCGCGGGCTTTCTTAAGAAGGGGGCGGCAATTTGTCCCATCTCATTTCAGCTCAGTGATGATGGGGTTCCCGTCTTTATCCGTTATGGTATCACCATTTTCATCTATCTCCTGATAGAAAATATGCTTCTGGTCCCCGCTAAAGTAAACAATTGCCTCCAGTTTTCCCGCTCCGAACTTTTCATAGATATGAATTGGGCGGCACAGCATATCGTTGATTGTGACAAATCCCTGCAACGCATAGATATCATACTCACCCATCGTCTCTCCGGACAGGCCCAGCTGAGAGGGGAGCATGTCTCTCAAGGTGTTTAAATGCTCGCTCCGGCTGGCCGGCTGCTGTTCCTTCTCCGGCTCAGGGCGGCGCAGCGCTCCCTCCGGGGCGGAGACCCGGACCGCCAGATTGTTGTTAGCCTGAGACCAACCGATGACCAGCTGGAAGAGGTGTCCCTCCTGTGTGGAGGCACGAGCCAGAATCATCGCCCCCTCCTCGTCCGCCAGCTCAGGGCGCTCCTCCAAAATTAGATAGCTCTCGTCCGCCAGGACAAACCCCTGCTCCTCGCCCATCATCAGGTCCAAATAGCGGTTCACTACGGCGGCGTAGCCCTCCAGCTCGTAGATGTAGGTGTACAGTTCAGTCTCCACCTCCTCGCCGGTTTCCTCGTCCTTTTGAATGACCTTTCCGGGGCCCCGGTTGGCAATCAGTTTGCCGTCCGCCTCCTCCAGAATGGTGTCCAGCGAGGGGACGCTCTCCTCTCCGATGGTGTAGGCAGTGATTCCCTTCTTGGGGGGAGCGCCCATCTCCTCCTCTTCTCCACCGCCCCCGCTCAGCTTGGGGAGCACAACACGAACCACAACAAATGCGGCGGCGGCAATCAGCAACAGGCCCAGCAACAGAATCACTAGCTTTTTCTTGCCCTTTTTCTTCTTTTTTCCGCCCTGGATCTCTTCCTCTTCTACTTCTGCGTTCTTTTTTTTCTTCCTGGCCATAATTCATTCACTCCATTACTTTTCCAGATATCGGATGACTATGTCATCCCAGGCGCGCAGTTCCTGACTGAAGGCGCACTCCATTCCGTTGACCTGGAGCTCCACGCCCCGGTCCAAATGCTCAAAATCAATCCCGGAGAACTCCAGCAAGTCCATTACATAGTATGGCGTTCCGTCCTCCTTGCCCGGCAGCTTCAGCGGCTTGCCGTTCAGCGTCACCTGGATAGGCCGGCCTGACGGACCGGTCCCCTTGGGGGCAACGGAAACGGGGGGCGGGGCTGGGATGGCCTCGGGGAAAACCGGGGCGGCATCAGGGGGAACCGGCCGCTTCTCCCAGGGCGTTGGTCTGGGCTCCGGCGGCGGAGCGGGAGGACTGTACGCCGGACGAGGCGAAATTTCCACCGGGCGGGGCTCCGGTCTAACCGGGGCAGGGCGGGCGGAGGTGACCACCTGATCTCCCGTGTTCAACTGGGTGTCCAGGTCCGCCAGCCGGCCGTTCACGGTGACGCCGCCGGTGAAATCCACACCCAGCAGATCTTTCAGTGTCTTCCGGGCGGGAGCTCCGGGCACGGCTGGAGTAAACTCCAGGCTGTCCCCGGCATAGACCAGCGCAGAGGGTGCGGTCTCCGTCCCATTCAGGGTCAGCACACAGGGAACCGCAGGCTGGCCCCGGAACAGCATCCTCTGCCCATCCACCATGACGCTCAGATTCTTGCCCGTCCGGCCCAGCAGGTCAGCGGAGCCGTAGCCGTTCATCATCAGCAGCTCCAGCACCGTCAGGCTTCCGCTCCGGAAGAGCTTGGCGGGCTTGCCGTTCAGCATGATCCGGTAGCTGTCGCTGATCAGGCCCAGCCCGGCGGACACCGCAATGCCCAGGGGCGTGGCCAGCTCGGGATCATTGAGATTGTAATCCTCAGAAAACGCGGTAATTTCATAGTTGTTGCCCGCCAGCGCCACCCGGTTTTCGTCCATATCCAGCGCCTCAGCCACCAGCTCGCGCAGGCCCTCCAGCTTGCTACCACCTCCTGCCAGAAAGAGAGCAGAGGGAGCGGCGCCGTTCAAGGCGGTCACTCGCTGGGCGATCTCTTCCGCCAGAGTCCGGGCCGGCTGCTGGATGGTCTCCCGTATCTGCGCTGAGGAGACACTCTGCTCCAACCCCAGCACATCCCGATAGACGACCGTCTCCTCGTTCAGCTGAGTCTTCATCCGCTCCGCTGTGGCGAAGGGAATCAAGTAGCGGCGCATCAGCTCTTCTGTGATCTCGTCTCCGGCGATGGTCGCCATGGTGTAGCCCACCACGGCCCCGTCCCGGCATACGGCTATGTCAGAGGTGCCCGCTCCAATGTCGGCCAGCACCAGGTTCAGCAGGCGGAGGTCGGCGGGGATGGCCGCATTCAGGGCGGCGATAGGCTCCAGCGTCAGGCTGGCCACCTCCAGCCCGGACCCTTCCATCACGGCGTAAAGACTCTCCACTACTTCCCGGGGCAGGAAGGTGGCCACCACCGTGGCCTCCAAAAGCTGGCCGTTGTGGCCCTTCAGGGTCGTCATGGGGTACCGGTCCAGGTGATAGCCGGAGACTGTGTAGCCCACCAGGTAAAAGCGCCGCTGGCCCTCCTCTGGGCCCTGGCCCAAGGCGGCCTCCGCGTTGGACACCGCCCCGCTCTCCAGCCGGCTGATCATGTCGTCGCTGATTCGGGTGATCTCGGGAAACTCCATGGCGCAGCTGCCCTGCTCCGTGCGCAGGGCCCGCCCGGCCGCGGCCACGCATACCCGCTCCAGTGAACAGTCAAGCCGGGCCTCCAGCCGGTCAGTCACCCGCCGGGCCACCTTGGCCACCTGGGCGATATCCTCGATCTGTCCGTCCAGCATGGCCCGCTTTCCATGCTCCTCCTTCTCAATTGCAAGGACCTGAAAGCGCTCCTCCACCACCCGGCCTACAATGCCGATAATGCTGCGGGTGCCAATGTCCAGAGCAAAAATCATGTTGCTGTCCTGGGGCTTCCGCTTCGCCATTCAAATCCACCTCCTATGGTCGATTTCATGGAATCGAGAATATGGCGCCCCGTTAACGGGGCGCCATATTCCCTGCAGGACACGGACGCCGCGCCTGACTTTAGTACTTAATACCAGAGAAGGGACTGGAATCGGCTCCGCCTGCGTATCCCGCGCCGTCATCATCGTCCCAGCTGGAGCTGCTCTGGTAGCTGGGCGCGGAGGGGGTGAAGCTGGTGGACGCCCCGAAGCCGCCGCTCACACGGGAGCTCACCTTGAACTCGGCCATCATCTGGTGCATAATATTCGCCTGGGAGGACAGCTCCTCGCTGGCCGCGGCGCACTCCTCGCTGGTGGCGGAGTTGGTCTGAACCACAGCGGAGATCTGGTCGATGCCCTCGGTGACCTGCATGATCGCTTGGGTCTGGCTCTCCACGGCCTCCACCACGGTCTCCATCATGGTGGTCACGCCGCTGGCCAGCTCGCTGGTCCGCTCCAGGGAGCCGGTGACCTTGCTCACGGCCTCGGCGCCCGCACGAACGGCGTTCATGGAGCCGTCAATCAAATCCTTGGGGGCCTTGGCAGCCTCGTCGGACTTGGTGGCCAGGTTGCGCACCTCGTCGGCCACCACGGCAAAGCCCTTGCCGGCGGAACCCGCCCGGGCGGCCTCAACGGCGGCGTTCAGCGCCAGGATATTGGTCTGGAAGGCGATATTCTCAATAGTCGCAATGATCTTGCCAATCTCCTGAGAGGAGCTGGAGATGTTCTCCATGGCCACATTCAGCTGCTTGACATACTCCACGCTGGTGACGATCTGGTTGCCCGCCTCATGGACAGACTGTCCGGCCTGCTCGGCGGAGGAGGCGGTGCGCTTGGCGTTCTCAGAAATGTCGGCAATGGTGGCGGACAGCTCCTCCACGGCGCTGGCCTGCTCGGTAGCTCCCTGAGCCAGGGCCTGGGCGCTGTTGGAAACCTGATCGGAGCCGGCGGACACCTGGTCGGCGGAGGAGGAGATATTGGAAATTGTCTCGCTCATGCGCAGGACAAACTGGTTGATACTGTCCTGGATGGGCTTCAGGTCGCCGGGGAAGACAGCGGTCAGCTCCACGTCGAAGTTGCCCTTGGCCATCTGCTCGGTGGTGCTGGAAATATCGCGAATCACGCTGTTAAGTACCTTCTGGCTGGTGCGTAGGGCATCGCACATCTCACCCAGCTCATTTTTACCGGTGAAGTCCACAGGCACGGCCAGATTGCCCTGGCTGAAGCCCACCAGCGCACCGCGGACCTGGGTGCTGGGCTCCACGATGCTTCTGATAATCTTGAAGGCCATCGCCAGTACAATCAGGGTGGCCAGAACCATAATCACCACGATCACGACCAGGGCGACGTTGGAGGTGAAATTCTGCTGGTCAATAATATCCTTCTGCTTCGCCTGCAGATCGTCCGCAAGAGCGGTGCCGGCGTCAGCGGCGGCGTTCAGCGCGGGCGTACAGTTGCTGACGATCATCTCCGCCGCCCGGCTCCGGTCAGTACGCACTACGCTGGCAATCTCCTTGGCCTCCTCAGACCAGGTGTTCAGCGTGTTCACAAAGGCATCCAGCTTGCTGCGGTCCTTTTGCTCCTTCGGATAGGCGTTCTGCATATCCTTTATCTCTGTGTTGAGCTCCTCCAGCTTGGAGGTAACGGTGGTGAGGCTGTCCATGTTGCCGGAGAGCGCCACGTCGCGCAGGCTGCGTGCGGCGACATTATAGCTGATCCGGCAGTCGGAAACCAGCTGATTGGTCTCCACATAGTGCTCAATGATATCCTGGTAGGCGTTCTTCTGCATGTTCATCATAATCAGCGAGGCAATGATAATGATAGCAGAGATCAGAATGGTTGTGCCGAAGCCGACGATCAGGCTTTTCTTGATAGACATGTTCTTGAAGTTCATGCTGTATTCCTCCCATTTTCTCCCCGCCGCCGCGGGCGGCGCGAAAGCATTGCGCGCTTCTTTTTTTATTATACACCAATTTTCCGCCGGAAGCAAGAAGAAGTCAAGAAATTTGTTTGTTTTCCACGATCTTCCTGTGAAGTAAAAAATCCGGTCAAATCCTTCTGCTTTTTCTTACTTTTGCAGGATATCCCCATACTTTCCATTCTTCACGTCGCCCACGATCTTCCCGTCCACCAGCGTGACCACCCGGCGGCGCATGATATTCACAAACTGGCTGGCGTGGGTGGCCATCACAATGGTGGTTCCCTTGCTGTTCAGCTCGTTGAGCAGATGCAGGATATCCCAGATGGTATCGTCGTCCAGATTGGCAGTCAGCTCATCCAGCAGCAGGGCAGGCGGACTGCTGATCAGCGCCCGGGCCAGCTCAACCCGGCGCACCTCGCCGATGGACAGCTGTGCGGGAAAGCAGTCCCCCACATCGGGCAGCCCTACCAGGCCCAGGGCCTTCTCCGCCGCCGCCCGGCTTTTGCGCTGCATTCCACTGGCCCGGGCGGCCACCATCAGGTTTTCCATGATGGTCCGTTTGCGGATCAGCAGGGACTCCTGGCTGACCACACCGAAGGTGCGGGCCAGGCGGACCTTCCATGGGCCGAAAAAGCGACCGATGTTGACGTCATCCAGCAGGATCATCCCCTCATCCGGGGAAATCTCGCCCCCCATCAGCTTCAGCATGGTGCTCTTCCCTGCGCCGCTGCTGCCGATCAGAAAGACAAATTCGCCCTGCTCAATGGTAATGCTCAGCTCTCTTACCGCGTATTGCTTGATTTTCTTCTCCGTTTTATAGAGCTTAGAGGTATTTTCCATGCGTATTACCGGCATCTTGACAAAGCTCCCTTGCCGTTATGGCGCGTTGTCCGCAGCATCGGGCCCGCCGCCATAAATTTATAGTTTCATTCTCGCGCTTCTTGTAGTATAATCTTTTTTGAAGTACTTGAAAAGAGCTGTTTTCATTTTTTCGGGGGTAGCCGTGAAAGTTTTTATGAGGCCGCGGACATGAAAAGATACATCCTGCTTACAGCCCTGCTGGCCGTGATCTGCAT
>CATKHE010000131.1 GCA_949747935.1 uncultured Eubacteriales bacterium | reverse complement strand
CGTCCTCCCACACCTCGCCGATGACCACCGCGTCGGGTTTCTCCGCCCGGGCGGCCTGATGGACTCCCGCCACAAAATCGTCGGGCAGCTCGTCCGCCACATCCAGCCGCCAGCCGTCCGCCCCGGCCCGCAGCCACCGGCGGACCACGCTGTCCTCACCGGCAAAGATAAACTCCCGGTAGGAGGGGTTATTCTCGTTGACGGCGGGCAGGGAGTAGATGCCCCACCAGCTCTCATACTTCTGCGGCCACTGGATGAAGCTGAACCAGGGGCGGTAGGGGGAGTCCCAGCTCTGAATGGCCCCCTTCTCGGGGTAGAAGCCGTCGCCGTTGAAGTAGCGGCTCACATAGCCGGTGTGATTGAACACCCCGTCCAGCATCACCCGCATCCCCCGCTTGTGGGCCTCGCCGCACAGGCGTGTGAAGTCCTCGTTGGTGCCCAGCATGGGGTCCACCTGTCCGTAGTCGGCGGTGCCGTAGCGGTGATTCTCGGCGGCCTCGAAGATGGGGTTGAAGTAGAGGGTCTCCACCCCCAGGTCCTTCAGATAGTCCAGCTTGCTGATCACGCCTTGGAAGTCGCCGCCGAAGAAGTCCCGGTTGCGGATTTCCCCGTAGCTGTTGGGCTGAAAGTCGGGGGATTCCCCCCAGCCGAGGTGGACAGTCCGCCCCCCCACCATGCCCTCCGGATCGGGAATGCGGCTGCGGCAGAAGCGGTCAGGGAAAATCTGATAGGTGACTCCCTGTCCGAACCAGTCGGGGACCTCCTCCGTCCCGTCATAGACGGTGAGCTGATAGGGCCCCAGCTCCTGCCGGCTCCCCCCTGGCCGCTCCAGGCGGAACGAGTACCACACCAGGCCCACATAGCCCTCTGTGTCCAGGGAGACGGAGAACAGGTCCTGCCCCAGCTCAAAGCCCTGCCAGGGCATTTTCAGGACAAGAATCTCGTTGAATCGGCTCTCAAACCGGGCGGTCATGCTGGCATGGGAGAATCCCTCCGCCCGGGGCGGGCGGAGGGTAAACTGCACCTGTGTCCCGGAGGCCGCTGCCCCATAGGGCGTTTTATACTGCGGGTCACGGGAATCATATGTGGGACGATAATGCAACTGGCATCAACTCCGTGTTCAGGATCAATGGTATTTATAGCTCCCGCCGCCGATAAACTCCCGCAGCAGGGAGTCCTTGGCCACCAGCTCCGGGTCGATGGCCTCGAAGTGCTGGAAGGCCTCCACCAGCTGGAGCATCTCGTCGTGGCGCTCGTTGTCCTCGGGGACGCTCCTGAGGATGGGGATGGCGTAGTTCTTCATCACAGACACCTCATATGGCAGGGAGGAGTCGAAAACGATGTCGGCCCTGTTTTTGAAGGGGGAGATATACAGCTTCTCCCCCCGGCGCACGTTGGCCCACATGTCCAGGGTGGTGGCCACCTCGGTGCCCCGGAAGTTATAGTCCCGGACGGCCCGGCGGGTCAGTCGCATCCAGGTGCCCTTGAAGCGCAGGGCGGCCCCCTCATTGATATTGGACCGGGCGGAGATGTACAGTTTGGTGGCCTCGGGGTGGCGGCCGGCGATGTCGTCGTTAAGGGCATGTATGCCCTCGAAGATGGCGATCTCGTTTTTCTCCAGCTTCAGGGGGGTGCCCAGGCTGTCGTTGCGCATCTGCCGGGCGAACTCAAACTTGGGCACGAGAATCCACTCCCCCTGACTCAGAGCGGTAAAGTGCTGGCTGAGCAGGTCCATGTCCAGACACAGGGGGGACTCGTAGTCTACCGCCCCCTCGGGGGTGCGGGGGGCGGTGCGGGGGTTCATGGTGACAAAGTAGTTGTCCATCGCTACCGCCCGGGAATTCACCCCCCGGCGCAGCAGCTCCTCCGCAATTTTCATGGCAGTGGTGGTCTTGCCCGAGCCCGAGGGGCCGGACAGCAGCACGATGGGGCTGCGCTCCAGGTTGGACAGAATCTTATCCGCCGCCAGCGACACCCGCTGGGCGTAGGCCTGGTCGCACTCGGCCAAAAACTCCGCCACGTCGGTCTGAATCCGCCTGTTAATCTCCTGCAGTTGATAGGCCATAGATATGCTCCTTTCCTGGTTGAAGTCTGTTGAGCCGCTCCGCTAAGCGTTTGGAAAAAGGACGCCCAGGGAGAGACGGACGCGTTGTGACCCGTCTCTACATCCGGCAGAACGCCTTGATCTCCTCTTTCTGTCTCAGCACGCTGTCCAGACCGGACAGGTAATCCTGTGGGAATTTGGGGTTTGTCAGGCGGATGATTTTCCCACCGCCGATGAGCTTGGTTACGCCTCCGGCCCCCAGGGAGACCACGGTGTGCAGCTCCTCCATCATGACGATGTTGTAAAGGCTCTGAGTTCCCGGCCTGGCCCAGCCCACATTTTCCAGGGAGCCGGACATATATTTCTGCCGGTATAAATAGTAGGGGATGTAACCCGCTGTTGTCAAGACCTCTCGGGAAAAATCCAGCATTTTTGCCGTCTCATCCCCGCTTGGAAGGTCTCTCCCCTGCTCCATCAGCGCGGAGCCCTTTTTCAGCGCCAGGGTATGCACGGTGATGTTCTCCGGCTCCATGGCCAGCACCCCCTCCAGGGAGCGGCAAAAGCCCTGGAAGCTGTCCCGGGGCAGGCCGGCGATCAGGTCCATGTTGATACAGCCGAAGCCCACGCTCCGGGCCAGCTCACAGGCCGCCCGGACCTCCCCGGGGCTGTGCTTCCGGCCGATGGCCTCCAGCACGTGCCCCTCCAGAGTCTGGGGGTTGATCGAAATGCGGCCCACGCCGCGGGCTTTCAGCACCTCCAGCTTCTCCCGGGTAATGGTGTCGGGCCGGCCGGCCTCCACGGTGTACTCGGTGCAGCCCGACAGGGGGAGACACTCCCCACATTGGAACAGCAGCCGGTCCAACTGGTCCGCGGAAAGGGTGGTGGGGGTGCCGCCCCCCACATAGAAGGAGCGGACGGTCAGCCCGGTCTCCCACAGCGCCCGTCCCGTCTCCTCCACCTCCCGCAGGAGGCCGTCCACATAGGGCTCCACCAGATGGAGGGTCCTCCCCACATCAGCGGAGACGAAGGAGCAGTAGGCGCAGCGGGTGGGGCAGAAGGGAATGCCGATATACAGCGAGACCTCGCCGGGCCTCAGCGATCTCTGCGCCTCCACGCTGGCCCGGGCGCAGTCCACCGCCAGCCTTGCCCGTTCCGGAGAGACATGGAACTCCTTTTCCAGCTCCTTCTGGGCCTGTTTCGGGGTCTCCCCCGCCAACATGGCCCGGGTGGGCAGCTTCACCGGCCGTACCCCTGTCAGCGCGCCCCAGGGAAGATCGTGCCCCAGCAGGGCGGACCCAGCTTTGTAGAAAGCCAGCTTCAGTGCGTGCTGGACGGTGTGGTAGACCGCCTCCGGGGATTCGTCCAGCTTTTCCGAGGGGAAGCGGGTCACCCCGTTGTACCACCCCTGGGAACGGAAGACCAGAACGCTGATATTGGTCAGCTTTTTCCCTCGGTGGAGGGTGAAGATGGCGGCGTTGTCCTCCTCCTTCATATCCTGTGGGGGGGCCTCCTCCGGATACTCGGGCCGCTCCCCCGGGAAGAGGGTGAGCATCATCTGCTCGGCGGCGTAGCGATACCGCTCAGGGCTCCAGGGAAAATTTGGCGTCTCAAAATACAGCTTCAGACGATCACCTCAATATACCAAACTCCAATACGATCAGGAACACCGGCAAAAGGGCGGCTTACCCTTCCCGCCGGGGTCAGGGTGCGAGGGCCATCCCCTCTTTGAGGTAGGGGTTGATCTCCCGCTCCCGGTCCATTGTGGAAGTCTCGCCGTGGCCGGGGCAGATGTGGAAGTTGCCCTCCAGACGGCCCAGGCGGCCCAGGGAGGTCAGAATCTGCTCATAGCTGCCCCCCCGCAGGTCGGTGCGGCCGCAGTCGCCGGCGAAGAGGGTGTCTCCGGTGAACAGGACGTCCCGCGCCTTCAGCGTGACTGAGCCCAGGGAGTGGCCGGGGGTGTGGAGCACTTCCACGGTGAGGTTCCCCAGGGGGAGGGTATCCCCCTCGTCATAGAGCAGCAGGTCGTCCACCTGCCCGGCCAGGGGGAACAGGCGGCTGCCTGCCCCGTTGGCGTCCGCCTGGTGGATATAAATTCTGGCCTCCGGCAGGGCCCGATGGAGCTCAGGGACAGCGGTGGTGTGGTCGTAGTGGCCGTGGGTGAGGAGGATATACTCCACCCGGCTGTCCAGCCTGCTGAGGATGGACAGAATACGTTCCGCCTCATCCCCCGGGTCGATGATGGCGATTTTCCCGCCGTCCTCCAGGATATAGCAGTTGGTGCCGATGGGCCCCACCTGCATCATTTTCACCTTCATCATTTACCTCCGTCAAAAAAAACTTTCGTATCCGGAAAGGTCCAGGGAATTTCGCTGAAATGCCTGTTCAAAAATACCAATCACGGTGTCCAAATCCTTCCAGTGGTAGCAGCGCTCCACAAGAGCCGGGCCCTTTTCCCCGCTCCAGCCGACACCTACGATGTACTTGTCCTTGTCGGGGCCCTGGGTGGCAATGGCGCTTTGGACAAACCAGTAATTTTTTTCATCTTTGGGGTCCTTCTGCTCCAGAATGAGAAAGCTGTCCGCATCAGGGTAAAGCTCCGCCAAGTCATACTCGATGTTCTCCCAGGTAAATTCCCGAAGAATATTCCCGCTCTCGCTGAGGGTCCAGGGCCAGTCCGGATGGGGCTGACTGGGGTCGGCCTTCTTTTTTCCGAAGAAAAACATGGGGAAACCTCCTCTGTTGGGGCGGCCTGTGGCCGCCCGTTCTGCGTATGTCGGTTCAGGCGGGCGGCCACGGGCCGCCCCTACGCCTTGTCCGTATCAAACAGGATCGTCACCGGCCCGTCGTTCACCGAGGCCACCTGCATGTCGGCCCCGAATTGGCCGTGCTCCACCTGGAAGCCCCTCTGACGGCACTGGTCCAGAAAGCGCTCATACAGCGGGATGGCCAAGTCGGGCTTGGCGGCCCTGGAGAAGCCGGGGCGGCGGGAGGAGGTGTCGGCGTACAGGGTGAACTGGGACACCACCAGCAGAGCACCCCCCGCCTGCTCCAGATTTAAATTCATTTTCTCGTTTTCGTCCTCAAATATCCGCAGATTGCAGATTTTTTCCGCCAGTCTGTCGCAGACGGCCTCATTGTCCTCCGGACCCACCCCCAGCAGGACCAGATAGCCCTTCTCAATGGCCCCCTCGACTTTGCCGCCGATACTGACGGAGGCAGAATTGACACGGGTAACGACCGCACGCATGGAATCACGTCCTTTGTTGATGATATCGTGACTTAGCTCCCCCAAAGGGGGATCTGTCGCCGCCGCAGGCGGTGACTGAGAAAACACCCTCTCCGGCCGCTTCGCGGCCACCTCTCCCAAAGGGAAAGGTAAGTCTATTTCCCCGCCGCCCTCGCCACGTGGTACACCCCCTGGATATTGTTCAGTTTATTGATGACCCCTTCCAGTTCGCCCCTGTCCTTCACCTCCACCACCATGGAGATGGTGGCGTGGCCGTCGGGCATGGAGCGGGCGGACAGGGCGGACACCTTCACCTTGGCGGCGGACAGGGCCATAGCCACGTCCAGGGTGAGATTGTCCCGGTCCTTGGCGGACAGCTCCAGGGAGGTCTTGTAGTTGGGCAGCTTGCTCTCCACCCAGGACACCCGGACCCACCGGTCCTCCTCCTCCGGCTTGCGCCGGTCCGGGTGGGCGTTGGGACAGTCGGCCCGGTGGACGGACACCCCGTAGCCCCGGGTAATAAAACCGATCACCGGGTCGCCGGGGACAGGGGTGCAGCATTTGGCGAACTTCACCAGGCAGTTGCCCAGCCCCTCCACGATGATGCCCGTGTCCGAGTGTTTGGCCCTCACCGGGCCGGGGGCCTCGCCGGGAACAGCCCCGCTGGCGCTGCCCGGCATGATGACGCTCTCGGCGGTGGTCCGGGCGGCGGCGGCCGCCTTCTCTGCCTGAAGCCGGCCCAGCCGCTGAAGCTCGTCCCGGATGCGGGCCACCGATTTGGAGGCGGTGGTGCCCCCGTAGCCGATGGAAGCGTACAGCTCGTCCAAGGTGCCGCAGCGCAGCTTGTGGAGCAGGTGGGGCAGCACCTCCTCGGCGGTGACGGCGGCCAGGGTCATCTTGGCGTGCTTCAGCTCCGACTCAAAGGCCGCCCGGCCGGTGGCGATGT
>CATKHE010000130.1 GCA_949747935.1 uncultured Eubacteriales bacterium | reverse complement strand
GGACAGAGCTGCACGACCCAGCCCAAGGCGACTACGAAAAGGGGCCCTACCGCTTTTTTGTCAACCCGGCGAGTGACCTGCTGAAGTATGTCTATTTTTTCTCAGCAGTGAAAGAGTTGCGAAAGCTTCTTGAAAGTGATATGCTCTCGCCGCCGGAGGTGCGGTATGCAATCTGTTACCGAAAAAAGGACAGGCCGATCCTGCGGACGTACCCGGACGTGATAGAAGTGGAGGGAACACAATTTTATGAATATCTCACTCAAGAAAACGATAGCACAGATTGAGAGGTGTCTACCGGATATCGGTATAGCAAATGCGGACCAGCTCCGCAAAATGTACGACTTGACACTTTGGTTGCAAAGTCAGCTGTTGTCAGTGATCTACGATATGGAGACATTTGGCGGAAACAAGGAGCGAATCGCAAACGTGCACAGCGGTGGGGAGAAAAAGGTGCCACGATCATCCATAAGAAACTTTGATTGCTTTTTAAAGGCCGCTTAAAAGCGAAACATATTCAGACCGATTTCTGGAGAATATTCCCGGTCAACCTTGCCGCTGATTTGGTGTAAAATAAATTCACCGGTTAGGCTGACCACTCCACGGCTCATGTGCCCTCCCATACAGAATCCTTTTCTCCAAGAAATATGAGCTGCACATCATCGACCGGGAGGGCAACGGCGATTCCTTCGACAACGGCTCTGGCCGCATCCAGCGGTAAGAGGTACGGGGAAAGCAGTTACGGGTCGTGACACGTAGAAAGAATATTACGAATTGCCCTCTGCCAGTTCTGGCAGAGGGCAATTCACTGTGTTGAGGGAAACACAAAAGAAAGAGAGAACGCGTGGTTAAATTCGGAGGGCGGAGAGGTAGCCCTCTGCTGTGGCCTCCATGATACGCCGGCCTGATAGGGCGTCACCGATTATCACAGCCTCCGGGAATTCGGCTTTAAACTGGGCGAGCGTATCAGAATCCGGACTGGAACCCAGCGCCAGCACTGTGAAGTCGCAGGGAATCGAAACTGCTTCGCCGTTGGCCTGTGCCGTGACGCCTTCCACAGTGACAGCAGTGAGGCGATGTCCGGTCAGAATGACAACATTCTGCTCGGCAAGTGCCTTCCGGAGGGTGAATACGACACTGGCATAAACACCGATACCTACGGCGTCCTGCATTTCCACAATAGTAACAGGATGTCCCTTTTCGGCCAAAAATTCCGCTGTCTCCAGGCCGACCAAGCCGCCGCCGATGACAGCTGCCCGTCCCTCCGGGGTGACTTTTCCGCTCAATATATCAGAGAAAGTGTAGACCGGACCTTCGTAAGGAAGCGCAGGGACGATGGGTTCTGCGCCGAAAGCAAGAAACACAGTGTCCGGCTCCAGCCAGCGGACCAGTTCCGGGGTGGCCTTGGTGTTCAGTTGGACCTGAACGCCGTAAGTATTCAGCTCATTGGCCATAACATCCCGCAAACGGGTGACCAGCTGCTTTTTGGGCGGCTTGTCCGCTAAATTGAGGGCGCCGCCCAGTTGGGAGGCCTGTTCAAACAGGGTGACCCGGAAGCCGCGGCGGGCCAGCGTGGCAGCCGCCTCCATACCGGCGGGTCCTCCGCCGACAACAACCGCTTTGCGGCCTTCAGCGTCCGCCGCAGGAGCTCCAAAATACAGCTCCCGGCCGGTGCGGGGGTTGACTGCGCAGCTGATGTGGCGTCCGGCGCCCAGTTCAGAGAAGCACTGCATACAGCCGATGCAGTTGCGGATAGTGTCCACTTTGCCAATCTTGGCTTTGTTAGGCCACTCGGGATCGGCCAGAAGGCTACGGCCAGCACCTACAAAGTCGCTTACGCCTTCTTCCAGAAGGGAGTGAGCAAAGTCAGGTGTCTTGATGGTGTTTACTGCGATAACAGGAACGTCCACATTGGCCTTGATAGTCTTGGCCAAATGCTTCTTCCACCCTTGGGGATAGGCATAGGGTTCCATGATGGTGACGCCGCTCTCGTGTAGCCCGTTGCTGACATTGATCACATCCGCGCCGGCCTGAACCATCGCCTGGGCGATTTTTATGCCGGCCTCCAGGTCGTTCCCGTCGGGCATAAATTCATCGGCGCTGATCCGTACACTGACCGGGAAACCAGGGCAGGCCTGCTTAATGCCAGAGACGATCTCCACAGCGAAACGCAGCCGGTTTTCAAAGGAGCCGCCATACTGGTCGGTGCGCTGGTTGGAGCGGGGAGAAAGGAACTGATTGACCAGATAGCCGTGGGCCGCATGGACCTCTACGCCGTCCGCCCCGCCAGAACGGGCAATCACCGCACCGGTGATAAACTGTTTGACCAGCGCCTGTACCTCCTCGGTAGACAGGGCGCGGGGCATAATCCCTTGGCTGTTTGGAATGGCGCTGGGGGAGACCAAGGGCCGTCCGCCGGTGAGCCGGGGGATTCCCTCCTTGCCGGGATGCTGGAGTTGGAGGAATATTTTCGTTCCATAGCTGTGGATAGTATCGGTCAGCTGCTGAAGGGAGGAAATGTGTTTCATATCGGTGACGCCCAGCTGATGGGGCATCCCGATTCCCTCTGAGTCGTCGATGCGGGCAATTTCTGTGATAATCAGTCCGACACCGCCTTTGGCCCGGGCCTCATAGTATTTGATGATCTCGGGGGAAGCCTGGCCGTCAGCGCCGGACAGACAGACTCCCATAGCGGTCATAACAATGCGGTTTTTGATGGAGAGGTGGGCAATCTTTCCTGGTTCAAAGAGTTTTGGATAATGATTCATAACCGTTTTCCTCACTTTTCACAATAGAATGCCTTGGCGTTATAGTACAAAATGCGCTCCTTAGTGTCGTCGCTGAAGGGAAGCGCCTCAACCTGGGCGATAATATCCTCCACCGGAGTGGCCTGGGTCACCCAGTTCGAAGCAAAACACAGGCGGTTTTTAATTTGCCGCTCCCCATAGTAGAGATAATGCTCATAGCCGGAACCGCGGATATTCAGACGTCTGGGCTCGTGGGTTTCGAAGTTGACATAGACGTTTTCGTGGCGAATAGCCAGACAGATGAATTCCAGAACCCATGGGAATCCGCTGACGCCGGCCATAATCCGCAGCTCCGGGAAATCTCTGGCTACTTCGTCGATG
>CATKHE010000129.1 GCA_949747935.1 uncultured Eubacteriales bacterium | reverse complement strand
CAGGGCGGTGGTGACGGTGAAATCGGGGACGGCGGGCCACTCGATGGGGGCGTACTCCCGGCTGGTGCCCTCCATGCGCACCGCGCCGGTGGCCACCACCACGTCGCCGCTCTGGACCGACAGGTCAATCCCTCCGCAAGTGCCCACCCGGACGAAGGTGTGAACCCCCAGGTTAACCAGCTCCTCTATGGCGATGGCGGCGGAGGGGCCGCCGATTCCGGTGGAGACAACGCTCACCTTCTCCCCC
This sequence comes from uncultured Eubacteriales bacterium, assembly GCA_949747935.1. The sequence goes on along the minus strand of CATKHE010000129.1, from coordinate 9,067 downwards.
AGCAGGGTCCCGGTATAGGTGACATACTCCCGGTTGGTCCGGACGTGGACCGGGTCGTCGAAGTGTTGGGCGATGGCCTCGCACCGCCCTGGGTCGCCGGGGAGAATACAGTATTTCCCCACATCTCCGGCGGCACACTGGATATGAAACTGCATCTCCCGTGTCTGTTCGTTCATGGGGACGCCTCCTTTGTGGATCATTTATGTGCTATTTTACCATAAGACAGGGCTGTTTTCAAGCTGTCTTTTGTTTGTGACTTGACCTTTTCCCGGATTTGTCCTATAATGTAAGCGTGTAAGAATCGCCTCAAGCCTGTTTATCCCTTTGAAGGAGGCCGCAAATTGAAACGTTTTATGCTGTTCCCCTGTGTGCTGTGTCTGCTGATCGGGCTTCTGGTGGGGGTCCTGCTGCCCATCAACCTCCAGGAGGAGAGAACCCCGGCGCCCGGCGCCAACACCAATAACTTCAACCTGCCGCCCGGGACCTCTCAGCCCTCGGTCAGCGGTACTTCCCCCTCTCAGCCGGAGCCATCTCCCCTGGATCCGGCGGACAATTTTGCTCTTCTGAGCAGCGCCTGCTCCGCTAACCGGGCTATCCAGCGGCGGGACTGGGCCTCGCTGTCCGCCTGCGTCCACCCGGAGCGGGGCGTGACCTTCACCCCCTATTCCACAGTGGAGCCGGAAACCGACCTCACCTTTACCGCCGACCAGATCAAGAGCCTGGGACAGGATCGGAACATCTATACCTGGGGCTTTGAGGACGGGCGCGGAGACCCGATTCAGATGACCGCCGGGCAGTATTTCGAGCGGTATGTCTACGACCGGGATTACACTCAGGCCGTGGAAATTGGAATCGACCGCATCATGACCGGGGGCAATGCCCTGGAAAATCTGACGGAGGCCTATCCCGGCTGCCGCTTTGTGGATTTCAGCTTTCCCAGTGCCGACCCGGTGAACGACGGGATGGACTGGTCCTCGCTTAAGCTGGTGTTCCAGCCGGAAAACGAGCGCTGGTATCTGGTGGGAGTCGTCCACGGGGAGTGGACAATTTAGCGCTCAGAATCCCAGAAGGTCATGTGAGCGCAGGGCAGGGGCTGAAGGCGGATTGGCCTGCGGGACCAGAGGGGGCCGGCCTGGACCTCTGCACCCTGTTTTTCCCCGTGAGAGGGATATTTTTCCGCCCAGAGCAAAAGCAGAGGAAAGGATATGGACAAATGAATATAGTCATTGTAGGCAGTGGCAAGGTAGGCTTCACCCTGGCCGAGCAGCTGGTGAAGGAGGAGCACGACGTTACCATTGTGGACAGCGATGAAGAGGCCCTGCGCCGGGCCGGCGACCAGCTGGATGTGATGACGGTGCGGGGAAACGGCGTATCCGCCGCCGCACTGCGGGAGGCGGGGGCCGGCACCGCCGACCTGCTGGTGGCCGCCACCAACTCCGACGAGGTGAACATGGTTTGTTCCCTCACCGCCAAGGGCTTGGGCACCAAGTACACCATCGCCCGCATCCGCAATCAGGAGTATACCAGCAGCGTGGCTGAGCTGCGCCGGGACCTGAAGATTGATATGGTTATCAACCCGGAGAACACCACTGCTGTGGAGGTATCCCGTCTGCTCCGTTTTCCCTCCGCCGCCAATATTGAGACTTTCTGCCGGGGTCGGGTGGAGCTGATGGGCTTCCGCCTTCAGGAGGGGGACTTCCTGGTGGGCGCGCCTCTGTATAATCTACCTGGGCACATCAAAAAACTGTCTCTGCTGTTTTGCGCCGTGGACCGGAACGGGGAGGTATCTATTCCCAACGGCTCCTTTGTCCCACAGGCCGGGGACAAGCTGTATATGATTGGCCGACCGGTGAGCCTGGACCAGTTTTTTCGTCAGCTGGGCCGTTACGCTCCCAAGGTGAAGCGGGTCTTCCTGGTGGGCGGGGGCAAGGTGTCCGCGTATTTGGCCAGCATTCTGGACCAGATGGGGATGGGACTTAAAATCGTGGAGTACAGCGAGGAGCGCTGCCGCATGCTCAGCGAGCGGTTCCCCAGGGTCACGGTCATCTGCGGCGACGGTACCGATTCCGAGTTGCTGGAGTCGGAAAATCTCACCGCCAGCGACGCCTTTGTGGCCCTCACCGACCGGGACGAGGACAACCTGATTATCTCCCTCTACGCCATGCAGCAGGGGCTGTCCAAGGTGATTACCAAGTGTAACCGGCAGAATTACGCCGGGATTGTCCGTTCTCTGGGGCTGGACAGCGTCATTTCCCCCAAATTTGTCACCGCCTCCCACATCCTACATGTGGTCCGGGGAATGCAGAACTCCCAAGGCAGCGTGATGAACTCCCTCCACCGCATTGCGGACGGCGGAGCGGAGGCCATGGAGTTCACCGTGGGCCCTGGCACCCGGCATCTGGGCGTCCCCCTGAAGGACCTGCGGCTGCGTCCCGGGGTGCTGCTGGCTGTGATTGTCCGGGGGAAGGAGATTATTATTCCCGAGGGCTCCTCCTTCCTGCGAGAGGGAGACCAGGTCATCATTATCGCCCGGGGCAGCGGCGTGCTGGATCTGAACGACATCTATGCCGCCGAGCCTGCGGCCTCGGGAGGGAACGGAAAATGAACGTCAAGCTGGTCCTGAAGCTGGTGGGCCGTGTGCTGCTCATTGAGGCCGCCGCCCTGACCGTCCCCCTTGGGGTGGCTCTGATCTGTCGGGAGAGCCCCCTCCCTTTCCTGCTGTCCATCGCCATTGTGGCTGCATGCGCCCTGCCCCTGTCCGCTCTGCCCGCCGAGACCCGTTTTTTCACCCGGGAGGGTTTTGTGGCGGTGGGCCTGATCTGGGTCTTTACCGGGCTGGTGGGGGCCCTCCCCTTTCTTTTCTCCGGATACTTTGCAACTCCTATGGACGCCGTTTTTGAGTCCTGCTCCGGCTTTACCACCACCGGCTCCACCATCCTCACCGACATTGAGGCCCTCCCCAAGGGAATCCTGTTCTGGCGCGCTTTCACCCACTGGATGGGGGGGATGGGGGTGCTGGTGCTGGCCACCGCCATCGTCCCTAAACTGGGCATTCGCTCCCACTACCTGACTCAGGCAGAGACACCGGGGCCGGTGTTCTCCAAGCTGGTACCCAAGCAGTCCCAGACCTCCAAGATTCTGTATACCATGTACTTCGTCCTCACCGCTCTGGAGGTCCTCTGCCTGAAGCTGGCCGGAATGCCCCTGTACGACGCGCTGATCCACTCCTTTTCCACCGCGGGCACCGGCGGCTTCTCCAACCGGAACGCCAGCGTGGGGGCCTACGGCAGTGTGGCCGTTGAGATGATTATCACAGTGTTCATGCTGCTGTTCTCGGTAAACTTCGCCATCTATTTTCTGCTGCTGACCAGAAAGTGGCGGGAGGCGCTGGCCAGCGACGAGCTGCGCTTTTTCTTTCTGGTGGTGGCCGGAGCCACGGGGGTGATTACCCTGGCCAATCTGCGCATATATTCCAGCGTCTGGGAGAGCCTGCGGTATACCGTCTTTCAAGTGGCCTCCATCATCTCCACCACCGGCTTCGGCACATGCGACTTTGTGCTGTGGCCCCAGTTCTCCCAGTTGATCATTATCCTGATTATGTTCTGCGGGGCCTGCGCTGGCTCCACCGGCGGGGGGATGAAGTGCTCCCGGGTGCTCCTCCTGCTCCGAGCCATCCGCCGGGAGGTCCACCGCATTACCCACCCCCGCTGTGTGGAAGTAGTCAAGCTGGACGGCAAGCTGGTGAGCGAGGCGACGCTCCACTCCCTGCTGGTCTTCCTGGGGGCCTATGTGACCACCATTTTCTCCGCCGCCCTCATCATCTCCCTGGACGGCTGCCCTTTTGCCGTCTCCTTCAGCGCCGCCCTCACCTGTGTCAGCAACGTGGGACCCGGCCTGGAGGCCATCGGCCCCAGCGGTAGCTTCGCCGCCTTCTCAAGCCTGTCCAAGGGGGTCATGTCCCTGTGCATGATTATCGGCCGCCTGGAAATATTTCCTATTCTGGTTCTTCTCAGCCCCTCCACTTGGAGACGTACTTAACCCCAGGCCGCCCGATTTCCCGGGCGGCTTTCTTTTTTTGCTTTTTCCATTGACACCCCCTTTCCCCTGCACTATAATAAAAAATTACAGCAATCGCTGTAATCGATACCATCTTGAAGGGGGCTCTTTATTATGAGCGACCAGCGTGTTTACAATTTCGCGGCCGGTCCGTCGATGCTTCCGCTTTCCGTGCTGGAGCGGGCCGGGGCGGAGATTGCCAACTACCGGGGCTGCGGCATGTCTGTGATGGAGATGAGCCACCGGTCCGGGATATTTATGGACCTCTTTCAGGAGACTCAGGTCAAGCTGCGCCGTCTGATGGGCGTTCCAGAGAACTACCGGATCCTGTTTCTCCAGACCGGAGCCTCCGGACAGTTCTCAGCCATCCCCCTGAACCTCATCGGCAGGACGGGGAAGGCGGACTACGCCGTCACCGGCAACTTCTCCAGCTTGGCCTGTAAAGAGGCCGCCAGGTACGGAGCAATCAGTCTGGCCTGCGATACCAGCGGCCGGAACCACTGCTACATCCCCCGGCAGGGGGAGCTGAAGCTGGACCCCGAGGCCAGCTACTTCTACTACTGCGCCAACAACACCATCTACGGCACCGAGTGGGACTACATCCCTGAGACTGGCTCTGTCCCTCTGGTGTGCGACATGTCCTCTGATATTCTGTCCATGCCGGTGGATGTGTCCAAATTCGGCGTTATCTACGCCGGCGCACAGAAGAATATGGCCCCCGCCGGACTGACGGTGGTCATCATCCGGGAGGATCTGGCCGGCCACGAACTACCCTGCACCCCCCTGATGATGAACTATCAGACCATGATCGACAAGGACTCCATGTACAACACGCCCCCCTGCTGGTGCATATACATGCTGGGCCTCACCCTGGACTGGGTGGAGGAGAACGGCGGCCTGTCCGGCATGAAAAAGCTCCGGGACCTGCGCTCCGGTATGCTCTACGACGTGCTGGACGCCTCCCAGCTGTTCACCTGCCATGCGGACAAGGGCTCCCGCTCCGGGATGAACGTCACTTTCCGCACCGGGGACGAGGCCTTGGACGCCAAATTTGTGAAGGAGGCGGCTGAGGCCGGCTTTGTCAGTCTGAAGGGCCACCGGAAAACCGGCGGCATGCGTGCCTCCATCTATAACGCCATGCCGGTGGAGGGCGTGGAAAAGCTGTGCGACTTCATCCGGAGCTTTGACAAGAGCAACTGACCGGAGAAAGGATATCCCCATGTCTCAAAGAGAAAACCTGCGCCTGCTGGTGACGGCCGCCCTGTTCGCCGCCGCCATCACTGTCATGACCGCCTATATGCTCCACATCCCTCTCCCCACCGGGGGCTACATCCACCTGGGGGACGCCCTGATCTATCTGGCGGCCTGCCTGCTCCCCACCCCCTATGCGGCGGCTGCCGCCGCCGCAGGCGCAGGACTGGCCGACCTGCTCACCGCCCCTATGTGGGTGCTGCCCACCCTGATTATCAAGGCGGTGGTGGCGCTGTTTTTCACCAGCAATGGCGAAAAGCTCCTGTGCCGGCGGAATCTGGCCGCTGTGGTGCTGGCGGGTCTGTTTTCCCCCGCCGCCTACGCCCTGGCGGGCTGCGCCATGGCCGGGACCATGGCCGTCTTCGTTCCACAGTTCCTGGGTACCCTGGTCCAGGGGATCGGCAGCGGGGCCCTCTTCCTGGTGACCGCCCCCGCTCTGGACGGGGTGAAGCTGAAGGAGCGCGTACGGGCGTAAGCGCCGCTTACGCCCGCACCAGCTTATTCAGCTCTCGGGTCAGAGACAGAGCGGCGCAAAACAGATGCTCACTTGTAATGTCGCCCTGAGCAGCTGCCGCATCCATCAGCGCACGCAGTTCCTGCTGCTGTTCCTCGTTCAAATACGACGCCACCCGCTTCTCCTGCCGCTCCGCTCCCAGCACGGCGTCTATATACTCCTGGTCCTCTGACAGGCTTCCCAGTCGCTTTTCGCATACAAATTCGTATAGGCATCTGGTCAGATCGTCCATGATGTCTCCTCTTTTTGGACCGTTCGGTCTATTTTGATTCTATTATAACTAGCCCGTTTGGTCCTGTCAAGGGGTGAAAAATGAAATGCTGAAATTGTCTGAAAGACTTTATAGTCTCCGCAAGGAACGGAAGCTTACACAGGACATCGTGGCGAAGGAGCTGGATATTTCTATGAAGTCCTATTGCCGCTATGAGAAAAATGAGCGGGAGCCGACTGCCTCCCTTCTGGTGGAGATGGCAAGGTTTTATCATGTCTCCCTGGACTATCTGGTTGGGCTGAAGGACGAGCGGCAATAAAAACACGATTCGAGGTAATACACATGTATCGCATCAAAACTCTGAACAAGATCTCCTCCGTGGGTCTGTCCCGGCTGGACAAGGACCGCTTTCAGGTGGGGAGCGACGTGGAGAACGAGGACGGCGTTCTGGTCCGTTCCGCGCCCATGCACGAGTATGAATTCCCACAGACCCTCCGGGCCATCGCCCGGGCGGGGGCGGGCACCAACAACATCCCCGTCGACCGCTGCTCGGAATGCGGCATTGTGGTCTTCAATACCCCCGGCGCCAATGCCAACGCGGTGAAGGAGTTGGTGGTCGCCGCCATGCTGGTGGCCTCCCGGGACATTCTGGGGGGGGCCGACTGGGTGCAGGAGCAGGCCCACACCCCCAGGGTGGACGTGGCCGCCGCCGTGGAGAAGGGCAAGTCCGCCTTCGCCGGGCCGGAGCTTTACCGCAAGACGCTGGGAGTCATCGGCCTGGGAGCCATTGGCGCTCTGGTGTGCAACATCGCCCTGGACCTGGGGATGGACGTCTACGGCTACGACCCCTTTTTGTCGGTGGACGCGGCCCTGCGACTGGACCGCCACGTCCATGTGGTGAAGGATGTGGACGAGCTCTACAGGGTCTCCGATTATATCACCATCCACGTCCCTTACAGTGCCAGCACTAAGGACTTCATCAACGTCGAGGCCATCGGCAAAATGAAGGGGCAGGTCCGGGTCATCAACCTGGCCCGGGGCGGCCTGGTGAACGACGACGACATGATCGCCGCTCTGGAATCGGGCCGGGTGGCCAAATACGTCACCGATTTCCCAGACGAGCGGATCACCACCGTAAAAAATGTAATTGCCCTGCCCCACCTGGGGGCCTCCACCCCGGAGAGCGAGGAGAACTGCGCCGTTATGGCGGCCCGTCAGCTCCAGGACTATCTTCTCAACGGCAATATCACCAACTCGGTGAATCTGCCCAATGTCTCTCAGGAATGGAGCGGCATCGCCCGCATCTGCCTGATCCACAAGAACGTCCCCGCCATGCTCACACAGATTATGACGACCCTGTCTGACGACCATATCAATGTGGAGAACATGACCAACAAGTCCAAAAAGGACTACGCCTATACCATGGTGGACGTAAACACTCGTCTCGCCGAGGGGGCCGTGGAGGAACTGCGGGCCATCCCCAACATGATCCGCGTTCGAGTCCTGAATCACTGAATACCGGAAGAAGAGAGCGGCGGCCTGTCGGCCGCCGCTCTCTTGGACTCCGTGCTACTGAACGTGGGTGTGGTTGTTGATGTGGTTGGCGCAGTAGCAGTAGTAACCGCTGCACTTGGAGCAGTAGCGGAACTCCATGTCCGGGTTGTCCTGGTCGGTGACTCCGCAGACAGTGCATTTGTGGAGATACCCTCGCCGCTGACGTATCTCCTTCTGAGCCTTTTTGAAGTTGATGGTGTTGGGGCTGGCTTGGTGCTGTACCCGGCTGACCTGACGGCCCATCAGCTTGAGCAGGTCCTCCCAGAAGAACAGCAGATAGTTGAGCAGAGAGACCATGATCAGCAGGATTCCGAACCAGTCGCCGTCCATAATGCACCGGACCACCATCAACGCCTCCACCGCGGCGGACAGCAGAGCCAGCCACTTAGCTTTCACCACAATGATGAAGTAGGTCCGGATATAGGAATCGGGATAGATGGTGGCAAAGGCAAAGAACATGGACAGCTTGATATAGGTCATGCTGGGGGCGAAGTAAAAGCCCAGTGCTGTCAGGGAATTACCCAAAACTGGGGCCAGAAAATAGACCGCGAAGGTGAGAAGGGCGTTTAAAATAGCGCCCAGGAAGAAGAATACGGAGAAGCGGGTTGTCCCCCAAAATTCTTCCAGGCTGGTCCCCACAAAGTAGAGAAACAGCATCTCAAAGACAAACCAGAATAGGTCGGTGTGGATGGGGATGAAAATGAAGGTGACCAGCCGCCATATCTGCCCTTGGAGGACCAGGCCTGGATAGAGCTCCAGATACTGATAGAACGCAAAGCGTGTGGTCCACCCGATCGCGTAGGCGGCCACCATGCCGATCACCAGATATTTGGTCAGGTTCGGAATACCCAGTTTGGGGTGATTGTAACAAAATCGGGAAATCCAGCGAGACAGCGTTTTCAAGGCGGACTCCTCCTCCGGTTAAAATTCGTAACGTTCATTGTACCCGCTTTTGGTGGAAAAGTCTACATCTAAAGTGTAAACAAATTTTATTTCCCCTTTCCCTCAACTCCGAAATATGCTAAGATAGAGGCGACAAAAAATCCCGATCCAAATGGGATAACACAGGAGGAATACCATGAGTATCGTCAAAGACATGTCCCTTGCCCCCTCGGGCCATCAGAAAATCCAGTGGGTGCGGGACTTTATGCCCGCTCTCAGCGGCATTGAGGAGCGGTTCCGCCGGGAAAAGCCCTTCGCCGGCCTGACTATCGCTGTCTCCGTCCACCTGGAGGCCAAGACCGCCAATCTGGGCCTGGTCCTCCGGGAGGGGGGCGCGGAGGTCCACCTCACCGGCTGCAACCCCCTGTCCACCCAGGACGATGTGGCCGCCGCAGTGGCCGACTCCGGCGTGGATACCTACGGGGTCTACGGGGTGAACATGGAGGAGTATGAGAATCTCCTGGTAGAGACCCTGAAATGCCGCCCCCACCTCATCGTGGACGACGGCGGCGATCTGATCAATCTGCTGGGGGGCAAAT
>CATKHE010000128.1 GCA_949747935.1 uncultured Eubacteriales bacterium | reverse complement strand
CGCCTTCCGGCGCAACGTCCAGGCCGCGGCGGAGGAGTTTTCCGGCAAAAAGGTGATCCTCCTGGGCTGCGGGGACAGCTATGTCCAGCTGGCCGCCCATTGCAGGGATTCTCTGCCGGAAAACGTCATCGCCCCCTACATCGGCGGGGCGCTTCTGGATACCCTCATCAACAAGGAGAAATTCTACCAGCTGTGCGACCAGCACGGCATCGACCACCCGGCCACCTTCATTTACGACAAGTCCATGGGCCACCGCTTTACCCTGCCCTGGGGGCCTCCCTATATCGCCAAGCCCGCCGACAGCGTGGCCTACTGGGCCTGCGGCGACCACTCCCTGGCCAAGGTCTATATCTGTCAGAGCCGGGAAGAATTGCTGGAGAGCCTGGACCACGTCTACGCCGCCGGCTATCAGGACCACATGGTTCTCCAGGAGTTCATCCCCGGGGACGACAGCTATATGCGGGTGCTCACCAGCTACTCCGACCGCAGCGGCCGGGTGACCACCATGTGCCTGGGCCACGTCCTGCTGGAGGAGCACTCCCCCCACGGCATCGGCAACCACGCCGTCATCCTCACCGAATGCGACGAAGAGCTGGAGGGTAAAATCAAAGAGCTGCTGGAGGCGCTGCACTTCGTGGGCTTCTCCAACTTCGATATCAAGTACGACCGCCGGGACGGGAAATACAAGGCCTTTGAGATCAACTGCCGGCAGGGGCGGAGCAACTACTACGTCACCGGCGCAGGCCACAACATCGCCCGGATGGTGGTGGAGGACCGGGTCGAGGGGAAGGACCTGCCCTTCACCATGACCAAAAACCGTTCCCTGTGGCGGATGGTGCCCAAAAAGGTGGCGTTTAAATTCACCCCCAGGCAGTATCACGAGGAGATGCGGGCCCTCATCCGGGCCGGGGCGGATTCTCACTCCCTGGTCTACGCCAAAGACGCCTCCCTCAAGCGCCGCCTGCGGGTCGCCAAGAACCACCTAGGCAATATCAAGCGGTTTGACCAGTATAATAAGGTCCCCAACGAGGAGTAATCTATGTCAAGCTACCGTCTCGGTGTTCTGGGCGGCATGGGCCCTCAAGCCACCAATACCTTTTATCAGTTCATCATCGACCGCACCAATGCCCGGACCGACCAGGAACACGTCAACGCCCTGATTTTGTCAGACAGCGAAATGCCAGACCGCACCGCCGCCATTCTGGGCGGTGAGGCGGAGCGGGAGGCGGTCTATCAGCGGCTGCTGGCCGACGCCCGGCTGCTGGAGGGGGCGGGGTGTACCTGCATCGCCGTCCCCTGCAACACCTCCCACTTCTTTCTGGACCGGGTCCAGGATCAGATCGGCGTGCCGATTCTCCACATGATCCGGGAGACCGCCCTGCTGCTGGCCGGACAGGGCCTGAAGCGCCCCGGCATCCTGGCCACCGACGGCACCATCCGGACCGGACTGTATCAGAAGGAATTTGCCGCCGCCGGCATCGAGGCCGTGGTCCCCTCCCGTCCGGCCCAGGAGCTGGTGATGTCCCTGATCTATGACGACGTGAAGGCCGGCCGGGACGGCGACCCCCAGAAGTTCGCCGCCATCCACGAGGACCTCCTCTCTCAGGGCTGCGACTGCGGGGTGCTGGCCTGCACCGAGCTTTCGGTCTTCGCCGACAAGCACCACCTGCCCCACTTCTACACCGACGCCATGGCCGTCCTGGCCCAGCGGGCGGTGGAGGCCTGCCACCGGCCCCTGCGGCATATTTTTATCAAGTAGACAAGGGAGTTGAGCGACGTGAACCCTGTTCCCGATATGGACGGCCGTCTCTACTGGGCCATTTTTCGCTCCCAAGGCCGCTGGGCCGACAGCCTCTACGACTTGAAAAAGATCAAGGTGCTCAAGGATTTCGCCGGGTCCATCGACCCCTACTGCGAGCGCCCCTGGGGCAGGCTGGCCCCCGGGAATTTTTCCGCCATCGGATATATGGAGAACCTGCACACCCTGATCTTCGACTGCCGGCTCCGGCCCGACCAGATGCAAGAAGCTGAAAAAGCTGGACCTCCATGCCACCAGCTTTACTGACTGCGCCCTGCTGGCGGAACTGCCTTCTCTGGAGCAAGTCTATCTCCCGGCCCGGAAGAAGCTGAAGCATGTGGAGGCGCTGGACGACCTGGACCTGGCGGCGGAGTGTGTCCTGTACTTTGCCCGGACCGGGGCGCTGTACCCCAGGGTCCCCTGGGCGAAATTCGACTGAACGAGAGGTGTTTAACGTGAAACATACCCTCGGCGACTATATCACCCTGCTGGAGGGGCGGAACCTGCTGGCCGCCCCCGTCCCGGAGGGGCTGGACCGGTCCGCCCCGGTGGAACTGGTGTCCTACGACTCACGGGAGGTGGTCCCCGGCACCATGTTTCTCTGCAAGGGAGCCCACTTCAAGGCGGAATTCTTGAAGATGGCTCAGGACAAGGGGGCCGCCGCCTATGTGAGCGAGACCCCTTATCCGGAAATCGGCCTGCCCTGCCTTCTGGTGAGCGACATGCGCCTGACCATCGCCCCCCTGGCCGACCTGTTCTTTGACCACCCCTCAGGGAAGCTGAAGGTCATCGGCCTGACGGGCACCAAGGGCAAATCCTCCACCGCCTACTATCTGAAATATATCCTGGACGAGTATATGGCGGAACAGGGCAGGCCGGAGAGCGGCGTCATCTCCTCCATCGACACCTACGACGGAGTGGAGCGGTTTGAATCCCACCTCACCACCCCCGAGCCGCTGGAGCTCCAGCGGCACTTTGCCTGCGGGGCGGAGACGGGGATGGAGTATCTGACCATGGAGGTGTCCAGCCAGGCGCTGAAATACCACCGATCCCTGTGTACCGACTTCGCCGCCGCCTGCTTCCTCAACATCGGTTATGACCACATCTCTCCCATTGAGCACCCGGATTTTGAGGACTACTTCGCCTCCAAGCTGAACATTTTCCGGCAGGGTGCGGTGAACTGCGTCAATCTGGACTGCGGCCACGCCGACCGCATTCTGGCCGCCGCTCAGGAGGCGGGCCGGCCGGTTTTCACCTTCTCCCAGAAAAATGAGGAGGCGGATATCTACGCCTCCCAGGTGCGCAAGCGGGGGGGAGATATCCTCTTCCGGGTGCGCACCCGGCGGTATCTCCGGGAGTTCCGGCTCACTATGCCGGGGCTGTTCAATGTGGAGAACGCTCTGGCCGCCATCGCCGTGTGCGAGGCGCTGAACATCCCGGAGCGGTGCGTCTATGTGGGGCTGATGAAGGCCCGGGTGCCCGGACGGATGGAGGTCTACACCAACGCCGACGACACCGTTGCCGCCATTGTGGACTACGCCCACAACCGGATGTCCTTCGAGACCCTGTTCCGTTCCGTCCAGGCGGAGTACCCCGGCCGGCGGATCGTCTCCCTCTTCGGCTGTCCCGGGGGAAAAGCCCTGGACCGGCGGAGGGATCTGGGGGAAATCGCAGGGAAATACGCTGATCTGGTGGTTCTCACTGAGGAGGACAGCGGGGAGGAGGACACCCTGTCCATCTGCCGGGAGATCGCCGAACACGTGGCGGAGCAGGACTGCGAGTACTCCATCCAGCCCAACCGGGGAGAAGCCATCCGTCAGGCCGTCCTGGGCTGCCGGGAGCCCTCCGTCCTGCTCATCACCGGCAAGGGGGCGGAGACCCGTCAGAAGCGGGGCCGGGAGTATATCGAGACCCCCTCCGATGTGGACTATGTCCACACCTTTCTTCGGGAGTACGACGTGCGCCACGGCCTGGACGGCATGGAGAAGGTGCGCAGCCTGCTGTCCATCCTGCCCATTCTCAAGCGGCACGAGGGAAAGACGGTGGTGGTGAAATACGGCGGCTCCGCCATCGGGGCGGAGTCCGGCCATGACACCACCCTCCAGGATGTGGCCGCCCTGCGGATGGTGGGAATGCGGGTGGTTCTGGTTCACGGCGGCGGCAGGCACATCACCGCCCTGCTGGAGCGGCTCCAGGTGCCCACCCGGTTCGAGAACGGCTACCGGGTCACCGACCAGGCCGCCCTGGAGGCGGCGGAGCTGGCCCTGTCCGCCCAGGTGAACAAGGCCATTGTGGCCGACCTGGCCCGGCTGGAGGTGTCCGCTGTGGGCATCTCAGGCAAGGACGGCGGCCTGCTCACCGCAGCGGTGAAGGACCCGGCTCTGGGCCGGGTGGGGGCTGTCACCCGGGTGAACGCCAAGGTGCTGAACACCCTCCTCAATGCCGACTTTCTCCCCGTGGTCTCCCCCGTGGCCCTGGGGGAGGACGGAGACGGCCTGAACTGCAACGCCGACGACGCCGCCCGGGCGGTGGCCGAGGCCCTGGAGGCGGAGAGCCTGGTCTTCCTCACCGACGTGGGCGGCATTCTGATCGACAGCCACAACAGCAAGACCGCCGTGGACCGGATGGACGTGAAACGAGCGGAGGAGCTCATCGACGCCGGCCTCATCGCCGGGGGGATGGTGCCCAAGGTCCGGGGCTGCGTCCACGCCGTCCGCGCCGGGGTGGGGGAGGTCTCCATCCTGGACGGCCGGGTGGAACACGTCCTCCTCCTCCACATGCTGGGTCAGCGGGCCTCGGGAACGACGATCACCGGATAAATTTATGATTCCCCTCTTGCATATACTGAACCAGCTGTGGTATAATCAATGCAGCCGAAAATCTGTCAGAGACAATGTCTCCACCAAAGCGAATCCCCGAAGAGCTGCAACTCTCCGGGGATTCATTTTGTGCTTATCTGCCCTTGCTGTGGCGGTCAAGCCACTTGCAAATGTAGTAGCCGATTACATTTGCTGCGACCGTCACGAGGATATCTGTCAGAGAGGTCATGCCTCCACCCCCTTTCTGTTGCCACAGATTGGGTAATGTAGGGCAGCACAGCCATTATACTAAAAATCGACAGTATTATCAAGAAAAAGGATGGCCTATTCAGCCATCCTTTTTTCATACTTCTTCAAAAGGTCCTCCACCGCTTCATCCAGCAGGCGTGACTTGTTGATTCTTGTTTTTGCGGCAAGTTCATTAAAATCCTGCATTAACTCGTTTTTAAGTGACGAAGTAAATCTAGTTCGATTTACCAGAGCTGATTCTGACATTTCTTACACCGCCTTGCATTATTTTATGTTATATAGTGTACATTTTTACAAATTCAAATACAAGGGGTTTCATTTTATGTAAGATGATGTATATTAGTGCAAGGAGGTGTTGAGGATGAAAACAGAGCATATATGTCAAACATGCCAGCACTTTCGCCAGCACTATGTAAAATGGGATGAGGACCATTTCCTGGAATGCGGTTCCGGACACTGTGTCTATCCCCGACGCAAGCCCCGGAGAAATGATGCGAAAGCCTGTCAGCACTATACTCCAAAGGCAGAAACCTGAAATTTTTATTTCCCCCTTGCATATGCCGGGATAGCTGTGGTATAATCAACTCAGCCAGTAAGTTTGTTAGGATTACTGTTTCCACCGCAAAGAAGAACCCCGCAGAGAGCAGCCACTCTCCGCGGGATTCTTCTAGGCTTATCTGCCCTTGCCGTGCCGGTCAAGCCATTTGCAAACGCAGCAGCCAATTACGTTTGCCACAACCGACACCAGGATGTTTGTTAGGATTTCCACTGTTTCCACCCCCTCTCTGTTGCCACAGATTGGGTAATTGTCGGGCAGCACAGTGATTATACCAAAATTCGACAGTATATTCAAGCGGCAGGGGCTCCCCCGCCGCTTCTGTTATCCGTTAAATTTCCCCATACCCCGGTCGATTCCCTCGGCCAGGATGCACTCGATGGCGTCGGCGGCCCGCTTGACGGCCCCGTCGATGGTCTTTTTATCCTCTCCCACGAACTTGCCAAGCACCCAGTCAGCCATGTCGTAATCCGGGTGGGGCTTCTCCCCCACCCCCACCCGCAGCCTGGGGAACTGGTCGGTGCCCAGGTGCTGGATGATGCTTTTCAGTCCGTTGTGCCCCCCGGCAGAGCCCTTCTGCCGGATACGCAGTCGGCCCAGGGCCAAAGCGGTGTCGTCGGACACCACAAGCACCTGTTCCGGGGGGATTTTGTAAAAGTCCGCCGCCGGCCGTGCCGCCTCCCCGGACAGGTTCATATAGGTGATGGGCTTCATCACCAGCACCTTTTCCCCGGAAATGGTAAAAATATTGGTCAGCGCCTTGAATTTCAGCCGCTGAATGGGCTTTTTCTGCCGCTCGGCCAACTCGTCGGCCACCATGTAGCCCACGTTGTGCCGGGTGTTCTCATACTTGTCTCCCGGGTTGCCCAGGCAGACCAGCAGCCAGCTCACGCCGCCCGCGTCCTTTTTGAAAAACATGGTATTCCCTCGCTTTAAGAAGGGGCGGCCAGTATGGCCGCCCCAAAATCATACGAACAGGGGGGAGACGGAGGTCTCCATATAGATGTGGCTGATGGCCTCGGCGAAGAGGTGAGCCACCGAGATATAGCGGATCTTGTCGCAGTGGACATCTGGCTTCTGGGGGATGGTGTTGAGGAAGACCACCTCGTCCAGCACGCTCTCATTGATCCGGCGGATGGCCGGTCCGGAGAGGACTCCGTGGGAGGCGCAGGCGGTGACGTCCTTGGCGCCGCCGATCTCCACCAGGGCCTTGGCGGCGTGGCACAGGGAGCCGCCGGTGTCCACCATGTCGTCCAGCAGGAT